>JAMOQA010000475.1 GCA_027064265.1 Acidobacteriota bacterium | reverse complement strand
ACCCGCACCGTCTCGTCGGCATGGTTCGTCACCTTCGCGGTCCAGGCCCGGACCTTCTGCCGCTTCCGGCCGAAGAACCCCTCGCTCGACCCCTTCGGCACCCGGGCCTTCCAGTCCACCTCGACGCGCGGGTCCCGCCCGAAGGGGAGCGTCAGCTCGGCCCCGGGCGCGAGGGCGGCGATCCGGGTCGCGCCCGCGTAGTCCTCGCCGAGGAAGAGGCGGGCGCTCCCGGCGAGGAGCGGCAGGTCGGCCGGCACCTTCCCCTTCGCGACGAGCCACGCCGCCCGGGACTTCTCCGGCACGACGATCCAGGTCCGCGTGACGGAGAGGTCCCGCTCCCAGAGCAGGAACCGGTGGTCCTTCCCGTCGGCGGGCACGTCCACCTTCCCGGGGACCTCGTACACGACGTTCCAGGCGGCCCGGGTGGCCCGGGCGGTGCGCCGGGTGGCGGCCCGGTCCATCCCGGCCATCTCCTCCGCGGGAGCCGCCGGCTGCGGTGCCGCCATCAGCGTCTTCTCCCGCATCCCCTTCCGGTAGGTCGGCGTCTCGCCGACGTGGAGCACCGGGGGACGCAGCCGCGGCGGCTCGATGCCGCGGCTCGCCGGGGCGGTGGAGAGGGAGAGTTCCACGTCCGACCAGTCGAGGCCGGTGTCCTGCCGGACCAGCCCCTCCCCCGCCAGCCGGACGGTTCCCTTCGCCGGGTCGTAGACCGCCCGGTAGGCCGGCCGCCAGGAGACCCCCCGGAGGGTGACGGTCGCCTCGACCGTCAGCGCTCCCGCCTTCCGGGCGACCAGGTCGACCGCCGCCGCCAGGGTGCGGATCGGTTTCTCCTTGCCGAGGGCGTCGAGCCTCGCGCGCGCGACCTCGAGCTGCCGGCTCACTTCCCTGTGCTCGGCGAGCAGCTTCCCGCGCTCCGCTCGGAGCGCGGCGAGCCGCTTCGCCAGGAAGGACGCCGTCGCACCGAGCCGCTCCGGGGCGAGGCCGGCGCCGTCCTTCCCCGCCAGGTCCGAGGGATCGACGTTGCCGAGGAAACCCCGGACCAGCCGCAGGTCGGCGAGGGCCCCTTCCAGCTCCTCCGCCCGGGCCTCGAGGCGCTCGACCTCGGCCTTCGCCGCCCGGTACTCCGGGGTGTCCTCCGGCTCCCGGGCCTCGTCGACCAGCGCCGCCGAGACGATCTCCGCCGGGACCCCGCGGGCGCGGACCCGCAGGGAGTCCCGTTCCGCCCGGAGCGAGATGCCGGGCACCCGGACCGTCGTCGTCCCCGCGGGGACCTCGACCCGGGTCACGTACGTGACGTCCGCCCGGTCCAGGTAGACCCGGGCGCGGGCCACCCGGACGACGGGCTCCCCGGCGAGGGCGGGAACGGCGAGCCCCAGGGCGAGGACCGGCAGCAGGACCCGGGAGACGCGGGCACGGATCGTCATCGGCACACCTCCGGAGGCGGCGCGGCCCGGGGCGCGCCCCGGGCCGTCCGCGGGTCAGGCCATCTCGAGGAGCGTGGCCACCGTCTTGTCGATTCCCTCGGCGGCCTCGGCGATCCCCTGGGCCAGCATGTACGCCGGCGTCGTGATCAACTTCTTCTCCTCGTCGACCACCCGGTCGGTCACCGGGCACGAGAGGTGCTTCGCCCCCATCTTCTCGAGGGCCGCCGCGGTCTCGGCGTCGTTGCCGATGGTGAGGGCCGGGGACTCGCTGCCGAGGATCCGGGCGAGGAGGGCCGGGGCGATGCAGACCGCGGCCACCGGCTTCCCCTGGGCGTGGACCTCCCGGACCAGCCGCTCGACCTCGGGGTGGACCGAGCAGTCCGGGCCCTTCACCGCGAAGTCGCAGAGGTTCTTCGCGGCGCCGAAGCCGCCGGGGATGATCAGCCCGTCGAGCTCGTCCCCCTTCACCTCGGCGATGTCCCGGATGTTGCCGCGGGCGATCCGGGCCGACTCGACGAGGACGTTGCGGGTCTCTCCCTCGGCGACCTCGCCGGTCAGGTGGTTCACCACGTGCATCTGGGGCACGTTCGGGGCGCAGATCACCATCTCGGCCCCCCGCTTGTCGAGGGCGAGGAGGGTGAGCACCGCCTCGTGGATCTCGGAGCCGTCGTAGACCCCGCAACCGGACAGGATCACGCCGATCTTCTTCGCCATCGCCTGGCCTCCTTCGCGTGGTCGTCGCGCATGACGGATGAGCGGTGGGACGGGTCGATTCTACCCCGGGCGCCGCTGCGCGGCGCACGGGCGCAGCACGCTGCGCCCCTACGGGAATCCGCGAGACGCGCGAAGCGCGGCCAACCATGGCGGCCCTGCGGGCGCTGCGCCCTACGGGGATTCACGAGACGCGCAACGCGTAGGGGTCCAGCGTGCTGGACCCGTGCCGCGCGAAGCGCGGCCAACCATGGCGGCCCTGCGGGCCGCGCGGGCGCAGCACGCTGCGCCCGTGCGGGGATTCGCGGAACGGTGGTCAGGGGGGATCGAGGAGTTCCTCGGCGACGGGGCGGAGGGACTTCCCGGCGAGGACGTGGAAGGTGCGCACCCGGCGGAGCTTCTCCCGGGAGACCGCGCCGAGGGGGAAGTGGACGATCTTCCTGCCGAGCCGGCGGGCGATCCCCTTGAGCGCCGCCCGGGGCGGTCGCGGCGAAACGACGACGACCAGCGGTTCCACGGAGTAGTCCAGCGCCCCCAGGATCAGCCGCTCCGGCTTGTTCCGGGCGATCGGCCGGTAGGCCGGGTCGTGCCAGACGTCGCCGAGCCGCCACGGGGGCCAGACCAGCAGGAACCCGCCGTACTCCGCCCGGTGGATCCCCGGCGCCACCATCCCTGGGAGCGGGTCGGTGGCGTAGTAGGCCATGTCCGACTCGTCCTCGTGCTCCCCGTGCCACACCTCGCACCACGGGTACCGCTCGCCGCGGGGATCGTCGTCCTCGTCGAAGACGATGACCACCGCGCCGACCTTTCCCCGCACCGGGAGCGTCTCCCGGATCCAGATCCGGCCGTCCACCGGCATCCGCCGGAGGGTCTCCCGGACGTCGATCCCGTCCCCGAGCCCGGTCTCGAACGGCACCGACCGCTCGCCGGCCCGGGAGGCCCGCACTGCGCCCCGCTCTCGCAGCTCCGCGCCGAGCGCCTCGACCACCACGTCCTCCGGCCGGTGGGAACAGATCCCCCGCCCGACCCCCCGGCGCAGGTCCTCGAGGGCGTCGTGCAGCCGGGCGGCGAGCCCCGGGCGGGCGGCCAGCCGATCGAGCCTCGGACGCAGTCGAACCAACCGCGAAGGGGCCCCGAGGTCCCGGGGGGTCAGCCGGACGCCCCCCTCCTCCGGCGCCGCGTGGGGCCAGTGGCCGGCGAGGCGCAGCAGGTCCCGGGCGAAGGCGTCGTCCACCGCCCCCCGGGCGGCGACGACCAGCTCGTAGAGGTCCGGCACGAGACCGCCGCGCAGGAGTGCCATCCGCCCGGCGAACCGGTGGAGCAGCTTCCGCTCCCGGGGTTCCGGCTCGGTGCCCGAGGTCTCCCGGGCGAACCGGGCCGCCTGGGCGGCCAGCCGGTAGAGCAGCCGCGGCCGGGCGAGCGGGTCCTCCCCCCGTTCCAGCGCCGCCCGTTCCGCGGCGTCGTCCGGGTCCTCCCCGTCCGCGCCCGCCGGGGCACGGGGTGGCCGCACCCCCGGGAACGCGAGCACGATCGCCTCCCGGGGGTTCTCCGGGGGCGCGTACCGGCAGGGCAGGTCGCCCGCCCGCGCCCGCTCCCAGGCGGCCGCGACGAAGGGCGGCTCCCTCCAGGTCTCGACCAGGCTCTCCGGGTGGAGCGGCAGCACCGCCACGCCGAGCCGGGCCCGGCGCAGGAGCGGCGTCACCGGGGGATCGTCGAGGGCGGCGAGCACTCCCGGCAGGTGGGCGAGGCCGACCACCAGCAGCACCCGCTCGCCCCGGTCGGCGGCCGCCCGGGCCGTCGCCGCCAGGGTCCGCTCCCGGAGCCGGTCCTCCCGCCCGCCCCCCCGGGCCTCCACGAGGGGCAGGACCTCCCCCACCCACCGGGCGTAGCCGACGACGGGGAGACCCGCCGGGTCCGGCCAGGCCTCCCGCCGGGCCGGGTAGCCGGGCGACCAGGCGTCGGCGCACTCCACCGGGAGTCCCCGCTCGAGGGCGCGGCGGGTCGCTTCCGCCAGGGGATCCGCCGGCTCGACGAGCAGCCAGGAGACCTCTCCCCGGCGCGGGCCGTCCTGCTCCTCCACCCTGACCACCCGCGGCCGGGGCAGCTCTCCGACCGCCCGGATCCAGGCCTCTCCCACCGGCGCGGGGATCTCGACGACCACCCGGTCCGGCCGCCAGCCGTCCAGGTGGGCGCGCACCGCCCGGGTGAACTCGAGGACGCCGTGGAGCACCGGGAGCACCCGCACCCCCCGCCGCTCGTGGGGCCAGGCGTCGACGTCCCAGGGATCGCGCATGGCGTGCGTCAGGGCTCGAGGTCGTCCTCGGGGAGGTTCTCCTCCCCGAGCACGGCCCGGGCGGCCTCCGGGAGGAACGCGATCGCCGCGTCCAGTTCCTCGCCGGCCTGGACCGCCCGCTTCATCGCGTAGCGGGCGAGGTTGATCCCGTCCCGCACGGTGAACGGCTCGTCCCGGCGGTGGGCCTCCTGGAGGAACGCCACCACCTGCCGCAGCAGCTCCTCCGGGGCGAACGGGAGCCGGCTCGCCAGGATCCGCAGCTCCTCCTCCGCCTCCGGCCAGTCGACGACGACCCGCGGGGAGAGCCGGGAGGAGATGTACTCCGGGAGGTCGAAGGTGGACGCGTCATCGTTCATCGTCGTACAGAAGCGGAAGTCCGCGTGGGCCCGGATCCGCACGCCGGCGAGGACCGAGTCGACGCTCCGCCGGTGGTCGAGGAGGGGCGCGAGGGAGGCCCACGCCTTCTCGCTCATCCGGTTCCCCTCGTCGAGGATCGCCACGCCGCCCCGGATCATCGCGCTGACGATCGGCGACGCGACGTAGCGGACCTTCCCGTTCTCGTCGAGGACCGGGCTCACCACCAGGTCCTCCGGCCGGGTGTCGGCGGTCGCCTGGAAGACGTAGACCTCCCGGCCCAGCCGCCGGGCCGCGGCGCAGGCGAGGGTGGTCTTCCCGACCCCCGGGGGCCCGACGAGGCGCGGGTTCAGGGGAAGGTCGTCGTCGGCGAGCTTCATCCAGCAGGCGAGGAGCTGGTCGACCAGGTCCTGCCGACCGACCCACTCCCAGTCGAGCTCGTCCGGCGGGGCGAGGAGCAGCTCGGTGCCGTCGACGACGACCCGTTCCCGCATCAGCGGACGTCCTCCCCCGCGCCGGCGAGCTGGCCGAACCCGAGGGATCGGAGCCCGCGGACCACCTTCGCCCCCTCCGGCACCTCGAGTCGGAAGACCTGCGCCGGGATCTCGGGGTTGATCTCCACGTGGGAGAGGGCGATCTCGACCACGTTGTCGTCCCCGGTGGTGTACCGGATCGCCCGGGGGATGCCGAGTTCCCGGTCGATCCAGAGCCGGATCTCCTTCACCCGCCGGCGGATCCTGCGGGAGCGGGGAACCAGGACCAGCTCGGCCGTGCCCTCGAGCGGCTCGTCCTCGGCGAGGCGCACCCGGAACTCCTTCTCGAGGGACGCCCCGTCCTGCCCCAGGGCGAGCAGCCGCTGCAGGCGCTTCTTCCTCCGGGAGAGGTCCATCTTCTCGACCCGGTTCCGGGAGGGGATCCACCCGGTCAGCTTGCCGTCGTCGAGCACGTAGACCCGGCGCTCCGGGGCGACGTACTCGAGGCGGATCTTCCCCGGAAGGTCCATGGCGAGCTTCGCCCGGAAGACCTGCTCCTTCTCGAGCATCGCCATCCGGCGGGTCTCGGTGAGGTCGGCCCGGAAGGCGTGGATCGTCTCCCGGGCGTGGTCGAGGAGGCGGTAGACCTCCTGGAGCTCCGGGGGCGGCGGCTCCCGGCGGGAGCGGGCCCCGGCGGGCGGCACGACGCCAAGGCAGCAGGCGGCGACCGCCAGGGCCAGGACCGCGCGCAAGCGCTGTGAAAACATCGGGTTGGGCATCACGAAATCGATCCTCCGGCGCTCCCGCCACGCGGGCGGGACGACGGCCCGAGTCTAGCGCGGATCCCCCGCTCGGGCCGGTCTTGCGCTATGCTTTGCGCTCCGCGGCGCCCCCGGCTCCCCGGGGAGAGCCGCCGCGCCCGAACCCTGCCCACGATCATGGAGGACGAAGCGCCATGTGTGACGTCACCCGCCCGCTGACCACGATCACCGAAGAACAGGAGATGCTCCTCGGCGAGATCCGCCGCTTCAACAGCGAGATCGTCGAGCCCCGCGTCCGGGAGATGGACGAGAAGGCGAAGCTCGATCCCGAGATCGTCAAGACGATGTTCGAGATGGGCCTGATGGGGATCGACGTGCCCGAGGAGTACGGCGGGTCCGGGATGACCTTCACCGACGCGATCCTCGCGATCATGGAGCTCGCCAAGGTCGATCCGTCGGTGGCCGTCGTCTGCGACGTTCAGAACACCCTGGTCAACAACGCGATCCGCCGCTGGGGCACGGAGGAGCAGAAGAAGACCTGGCTGCCGAAGCTGGCCCAGGAGATCGTCGGCGCCTACGCCCTCTCGGAACCCGACTCCGGCTCCGACGCCTTCGCCCTGCGCTGCAAGGCGGACAAGGTCGACGGGGGCTACCGCCTGACCGGCACCAAGCTCTGGATCACGAACGGGTACGAGGCGGAGCTGTTCCTCGTCTTCGCCAACGTCGACTTCGAGAAGGGTTACAAGGGGATCACCTGCTTCCTCGTCAGCCGGGACATGGAAGGGTTCACGGTCGGCAAGAAGGAGGACAAGCTCGGGATCCGGGCCTCCTCCACCGCCGAGCTGATCCTCGAGAACGTCTTCGTCCCCGAGGACCGGATCCTCGGCGAGGTCGGCAAGGGATACAAGGTCGCCATCGAGACCCTCAACGAGGGCCGCATCGGGATCGGCGCCCAGATGGTCGGGCTCGCCCAGGGCGCCCTCGACCACGCCATCGCCTGGGCGAAGGAGCGCCAGCAGTTCGGCCGCCCGATCGCCAGGTTCCAGGCGGTCCAGTTCGCCCTCGCCCGGCTCGACGCCCAGGTCGAGGCGGCCCGGCTGACCGTGCTGAACGCCGCCAAGCTGAAGGAGAACGGCGAGCGGTTCATCCGGGAGGCGGCGATCGCCAAGTTCACCGCGGCCGAGGCGGCGGAGGCGGCGGCCTCGATGGCGGTGGAGATCTTCGGCGGCTACGGGTTCACCAAGGACTACCCGGTCGAGAAGCTGTTCCGCGACGCGAAGATCGGGAAGATCTACGAGGGGACCCACTTCATGCAGCTGCAGACGATCGCCAAGATGCTGCTGGCCGACTGAGCCCGCACCGGGATCCGCACGCGAACGCCCCCTCCCGCGGGAGGGGGCGTCGTCGTCTTCCCCGCGGACCGGTCAGTGATCGTGGTGGGGGTGCGGCTCCTCCGGCGGCGCCGGGTCCCAGGAAGGCTTCCCCGCCTCCCACAGGGCGTGCAGCACCACCAGGCAGACCCAGACGGCGACGAATCCGAGGGCGACGTGGGTGATCGTCTCCGCGCTCATGGCGATCTCCTCCTGCCCCGGGCGGGCGCGGGGATCCTACCACGGTCCCCCGCCCGGTCCCACACCGCTCACCCCCGGTGGCCGATCACGACCAGCCAGGGCCCCCGGACCTCGTACCCCAGGTCCCGGTAGAGGGTGAGCGCCCCCTCGTTGTCCCGGTTGACGTGCAGGCAGGCGATCCCCCCGGTCCGCTCCACGAGGAAGGTGACCCGGGCGACCGCCTTCCGCGCGATCCCTTGCCGCCGGGCGGCCGGAATGGTGTACACCCCCTCGATCAGCCAGGCACCCCCGGCGACCAGCGGGATCTCCAGCTTGTGAACCGGCCGGCCCTCCAGCTCGACGACGAACACCCGTCCGAGCCGGGCGAGCTCCCGGAAGTAGCGCTCGTAGGCGACCGGGTCCCGGGCGACCAGGTCGCGTCCCAGGTCCTCGCGGCACATCGCCGCGTGGGCCTCGAGGAGCCAGGGAACGTCGTCGGCGGTCGCCCGGCGGAACCCCTCTGGAGGGGAAACGGGACCGGCCAGGCCCCCCGGCGGACACGCCATCCGCCACTGGGGCCGGCGTTCCAGGCGGTACCTGCCGCTCTCCTCCAGGCGGCGCGCCACCGGCTCCACTTCCTCCTCGGACCCGAGGAGGACCGGGCGGGCCGGGGCACGGCGCAGGATCCGCTCCGCCACCAGGTCGAGGGCCTCGTCGCGCGGGACGCCGTCCCCCAGCAGCC
>JAMOQA010000474.1 GCA_027064265.1 Acidobacteriota bacterium | reverse complement strand
GTGGCCGGGAGACCCCTGGCCGGGCTCCACGGCGGGCGGTGCTGCCCCGCGTCGTTGCCGGGGCGACTGACCCCGCCCTCCGGGCGCGAGTTCCCCGAAACGCGCCGCGGCGGGGCCAGGAAAAAACGCGGGCGGCACGGTGCCGCCCGCGGTGCGGGAACGGGGGGCCGGGGAGGGTGCCCCTGTTCCCGCTGGCCCAGTTCTGCGTGGCTTCTTCGTGTGCGCTCCGTGTTCGCGGCCCCGCCCTACGGCAGGATCCAGAGGGTGTAGCCGACGAACTTGTAGGAGGCGGTGCTGGTGTCCAGGTCGTCGAGCGGCGACGAGTAGTCGTACTGGATCTCCGGCAGCTGCGGATGCCCACCGAGGTAACCATCCTGGCCACCGATCGTTCCGAAGTCGCCCGCGAAGACCATCCCGAGGGTCCCGAGGCAGAGGGCAAGGGCAAGCACGAGTGCGATCCACGTCGTCTTCTTCCGCATGGTGACTCTCTCCTTCCTCGCTGTTTCGCTTCCTTCCGGGAGCGCCTCCGCCCGACCACCGGGTCTCTCGCGCTCCGCCCTCCCGTAGAGCAGGGTTCGTGCCAACGGAGGCGTTGCGGCGAAACCCCGCGCCGGGCGCGGGGTTTCCGGGTTCCCGCCGCCCGGCGCCCGGACGCGGCCGGGGCGCCGGGCCTGTCCACCTCCTGTCCCACCAACCCGCAAGTGCCTCGAAACCCGCGGGGATCCGCGGTGTACAGGATCCGGCACCGGCAACGGGCCGCGCCTTGCCGCCCCGGGGGGCCGGGCCCTAGATTCCCCCCGGGATCCCCGGGATCCCGCGGGGAGCGGCGTGCAGGAACGATTCCAGCCGGATGGACGGGAAGGGCTCGGCCCGGCGGACGGGACGCCGGGACGGGTGCCTCTCTTCCTCGTGCTGCTCGCCGTCGTCCTCGGTGTCTCCCTCGCTCCCCTCGCGCTCTTCAGCGGGCTGACCCTGCACGGGATGAAGTCGGCCCTGGCGGCCACCCTCCAGGAACGCCAGCTGTCCCTCGCTGCCTCGGCCGCCGATCGGCTCGACGCGTTCCTCGCCCAGGAAGGGCGGGAGACCGTGAAGATCGGCGAGGCCCTGGCCCTGATCGTCGAGGGACGGGGACGTGCACCCTACCTGGGAGACTTCCTCGACGAGTCGGTGGTCCTCGCCCGGTACCGTCCGAGCCGGGGGAAGCCGGTGGTCGCGATGGCGCCGGACCTGGTCCTGCCCCGGGAGGTCCAGGAGAGCCTGGAGCGGGACGCGACGGCGATCCTCGAGCAGGGGGCGGCCCCGGTGCCGGCCCCCGCGCGAAGCGCTCTCCTCGGTGGCCCGTGGACCCTCGGCCCGGAGCGGGTCCTGGCCGTCACGGTCTCGGCGCCGGTCCAGCGGCGGGGGAGGATTCTCGGGGTCTACCAGCAGCTCGTCCTGTTCGAGCGTCCCTGGCAGGAGGTGACCGGTTCCGCGCCGACGGCGGTTCGCTTCTTCCTGCTGGCGCCGGACGGGCGGGTGATCGCCCAGGGAG
>JAMOQA010000473.1 GCA_027064265.1 Acidobacteriota bacterium | reverse complement strand
GTGGAAGTAGTACTCACCCGGATGCGGCCCCGCCCACGTCGTCCCGTCCAGCCGGGTGACTTCGCGCTCCCGGCCGCCGCTGATGATGTAGGCCGGTCGGCCACCCGGTGGGCCTGCCACGGACTGGTCACCGTCGAACCGCCCCTCCGCCAGCGGCGTCCCGAAGCGGTGCTTCCCGTCGGCGGTAATGTCGATGTTCTTGTTGGCCCAGCTGTAACGCATCTCCACGAACACCGCCGCCTTCGGGTTGAACTGCCACTCGGTCCCGCCGCGCAGCTCGAAGTAAGGAGTGCTGGGCGTTTCGATCATCGGCCGCTTGACGTCGTGCGGCTCGCCACCCAGCTGGCGACTCGTCAGGCCATAGGTCCCGCGCTCGACGTACGCGACGACGCTCGCATCCAGCTGGTCCTGCACGTCCCTCCAGTGCCGCGACGGATCGAAGTCGACGAACATGTAGCCGACGTTGAGCCCGATGTACGGGTTGAACGTCTTCGTTGGCCGGAACCGTGCGTAGAGCCCGATGCTCACCGGGTACAGCGTAAGGTCGCCAGCCGAGATCAGCTCGCCGCGCCAGCGCTCGTTCACGTAGCCGGCCTGGGCGAACGGCATGCAGTTCGAATACGGGATCGGCGTCCTTCCCCACGCGGCGACCGTCTCGCAGCTGAACACCTGGGCATACGAGGAGTTGCGCATGTTGGGGTCGTCGAAATCCAGCGAGTACGCCAGCTCGATGTTGTCGATGCTCCCGGTCGAGTAGCCGATCCCCATGTCGAGGACCAGCTCGGTGTTCTTCCAGGAAGCAATCCCGTACGAGGCCCGCACTTCGAAGTACGTGTCCGTCGAGATCCGCGCCTCGTTGCCGGCCATCCAGCCCGGCCGGGGGTCGCGGAAGTAGTGCACCTTCCGCTGCCCGTTGAGGGCTTCCGCGTCCACGACCTGGATCCTGCCGCCATCGCTCGGAATCGAGTCACCGGGATCCGTTCCCCCGATGTGCACCTCGAACCGCCACTTTCCTTTCACCTCCTCGGCCATCGCCGGAAGGGCGATGACCGCCAGGAGGAGCATCACGACGCCCAGCACCAGGATCCGGTTCCGCGCACCCTGCCTCTTCATGGACGACCCCTTACCCTTGCTCGTTCGTGCCTCGTGCGTGCCCGGCCCGCCCGGGCGCCCCGCAAGCGGGGAATGAATCCTACTCCAACCAGCCTTGCCAGCAAACGGGCGCGAACGCCTCCAGCGGCATGTGCCCCGCGGGCCCGCGCCCGGGGCCGGGCGGCAGCTCCTGCCGCCGGCCGACCCTCGACAATCCGGTTCCGGGCCGGCCCGCTTGCCGGGCTCCCTGCCAGCTGATCGTCCTGTGCTCGACCCGTCCTCGAGGCCTCCCCTGGAGGAGCGCCGGGTACCGGGGAAGATGCCGGGAACCGGGGCCCCGGAGGGCCCCGGCCTCGACCATTCGTATCGAAACGAAGAAGAATCGTGGGTCACGCGACCGGCACCAACATGAGGATCGATGGAAATGGGAAAGGTCAAGCC
>JAMOQA010000472.1 GCA_027064265.1 Acidobacteriota bacterium | reverse complement strand
ACTGGAAGACACGGGTCGCGGGACGATTCAGACGGTGCTGGCGCATGGCTCGACCTCCCCTCTCCCGGGGAGGCCGGTCTCCCCCCCGGCACCCGGAACCTACGCTGAAGGCCTTGCCTCGACAACAGTTTCGAGGCGCGGGGGCGCGGGGGCGCGGCGCCGGTGCGGCCGGCCCCGGGGCCTCCCCTCGCATGTCACCGCCGGTTCCGGTGGACCTGCGCCCGGGCACCCGGGGAACCCGGTGGACCGGACCTGCCGAGCACCCGGGAGGCGCCCCTGCACCGGGGCCGGTGGGGAGCCAGGGCGTTCGCCCGATCCCTCGTCGGCGGGCCCGGAGATTCCTCCTCGCGGCCCCATCGGGCCGAGAAGAATCGTCCCGGAACGGGAAGGCGGTCCGTGCGCGCGGCCGGCCGGCTGGCTACGGTGCGGGCATGGGCGGGAAGAAGTGGCGGGGGGAGCGAGGACCGGTCCACGTGGTCGCCTGGTCGGTGCGCGGCGAGGTCCTCTTCCAGTTCTGGGTCGAGGGGCTCTGGCTTCTCCGCATCGTGTGCCGGCGCGTGCGGGTCCTCGCGGTGACGGTCATGCCGACCCACGTCCACGTGGTCCTCGCCGACCGGCGCGACGTGGGGAAGCTCGGGAGGGCCCTCGGGGCGTGGGCCCGGCTGCGGAACCACCTCCGGGGCGGCGGCGGGCGCGCGTGGCGCCGGGCGCGTTTCGTCGAGGAGATCCTCGACGAGGGACACCTGGAGAAGGTGCTCGTCTACGTCCATCGGAACCCGGTGCCGGAAGGGCTCGTCCGCGACCCGCTGGAATGGCCCCTCTCCACCTACCGCGACGCGCTGGGTCTCACGCTCCGACCGCTGGTTCCGCCGCTTCGGGATCCCTCGCGGCACCACGCCCTGGTCTCGTCCGGGAAGAAGGTGGTGGGCGGGATCGTGCCCGAGGGCACACCCTTCCCCGCCGGCGTGCGGGGCGAGGTCCGGTTCCGGGACGTCGTGGCCGCCACGTGCGCGGCGAGCGGACGCCTGCCCGGGGAACTGCGGCGCCCGGGCCCCCTGCGCGACCTGCTCGTTCAGCTGGCCCGCGCGCGGACCGACGTGCCGCTGGCGCGGGTCGCCGAGTGGCTCGAACTCCACCCTGCCCAGCTCAGCCGCGCGCTGGGGCGGCCGCGCCCGCGCGAGGAGGTGCGCCTGGTCGAGCGGCTCCTCGGCGACCCGCGCTTCGCCCTGCTCGCCGAGCGCCAGGACCTCTCGCGCCTCGCGATCTGGGCCCGTTACCGGCACCGGACCCGGCCGCTGCCCCCTCCCGGACCGCTCGGCCACCGGGCCCGCCGCCGCATCCTCGGCCCCGACTTCGGCTGACGCCAGGCTCCCCTCCAACCTCGGCCCACCCGGGCCCGCCGCCGCGTCCGGTCAATCGGTCATGGTCTCCCGCTGGTCATCGCTGGCGGACCGAACTCCTCTGCCGCCCCCCTGCCCGCTTCCGTTCTGCCCCCCCGCCCTTGCTCCCTGCTCTTGCCCCCTGCCCGATTCCAT
>JAMOQA010000471.1 GCA_027064265.1 Acidobacteriota bacterium | reverse complement strand
TCCCCGCCGAGGGAAACCTCGCACCGACCCTCCTCGTCGACGGCGAGCCGATCCACGACCGGGCCCTGCCGTTCGCCGAGGTCCTCGCCCTCGCCGAGCGCGCCCCCGACGTCGTGGCGGTCTTCGGGGTGGGTCTCGGGTACCCGGTCGCCGGGGCGCTCCAGCTCTGCCCGGGCACCCGGGTCGTCGCCTGGGAACCGGTGCCCGGCCTCGCCGACGACGCCCGGCGCCTGCTGGCCGAGGAGTGGAAGCTCGACATGGACCGGGTGGTCGTCGCCGGGGACCTCGCCGACTTCGAGGCGGCGCTCCTCGTCGCCCTCGCGGACGGCGCGACGTCCCTCGCCGTCGTCGAGCTGCCCCGCCTCGCCGGGCTCCGCCCCGGGGACGTGCGCGCCTTCCGGGCGGCGGTCCGGGACGCGATCGACGCGGGCACCCTCGGGGCCCTCCCGGGCCGGATCGACCCCGACTTCTTCGGGAACCTCGCCCGGGCCACCGCGGAGATCGCCGCGACCCCGCCGGCGGCCGGCCTCGAGGAGAAGCTCGCCGGCGTGCCCGTCGCCGTCGTCGACCGCCCGCCGCGTCCCGGGGAACTGGAGCCCCTGGCCCGGCTCTCCGGGGGCGCGCTCTTCTTCGCCTCCCTCCCCGCCGCCGAGGTCCTGCGCGGGGCGGGCCTCCCCGTCGATCTCCTCCTGGTCGAGGGGACGGGGGTTCCGCGGGAGGCCGAGCGGGTCCTCGCCGCGGACGCCGTGCTGCTCCTTCCGCCGGGGGTTCATCCGGACTGGTGGGAGGTCCCGTGCCGTGGCCGCCTCCTCCTCGGGCACACGGCCGCCTCCTGGCTCTTCCCCCGCGGAGACGTGGCCGAGATCGTCCCCCTGGCCTTCGGGGCGCGCCTGCCGCTGGCGATCACGGCGCTCCACGCGGGGGCCGGGCCCCTGTGGGTCCTCCCCTGGGAGGAACCCGCGCCGCGGGAGGAGTGGAATCGCCTCGATCCCCGGCACCGGGTCCGCTCCGCCCTCGCGCGGATGGCCCTCGGCGCCGGTCGCGCGCTGATCGAGATCTCCCCCGGGACCGGGGCGGTCCGTCCCGCCCGGGATCCCCGCGAGCGGTTCGCCGCCGCCCTCGCGGAGCTCCGGCCCCTCGGGGCGGAGCGGGTGCGCGCGGCCCTCGACGCCGCGCGCCGGGGCATCCACCGGCTCGGCGCGGAGGCGCGCCTCCACCGGGAGGATGGCCTGCTGTCCCTCCTGCCGGGGCACCTCTCGCGGCGCGCCGCGGCGGACCCGTTCGCCCGCGTGTTCCTCGCCCCCGGCCTCCGCGCGACCGAGACCGCCTCCGGCAGCCGCCTCGACGCGCTCCGGGAGGGCGCCCTCGGTTTCCTCGACTGGATGGAGCGCCATCTGCCCGCCGCTCCCGCGTCCGCGCGGGGCATCGCGACGGTGCCCGCCATCGAGCGCTCCCCGGTCACCGTCTTCGTGCCGGTCGCGCCGGGCGAGGAGGTCCCGGCGCGGGTCCTGATGTGGTCCCTCGACCGGCGGACCGACCG
>JAMOQA010000470.1 GCA_027064265.1 Acidobacteriota bacterium | reverse complement strand
CGCCCTCGGCCTGGTCCTGGCGGTCGGGATCGGGGCGGCGGAGAAGCTCGCGGTGGCGCGGGGCTGGATGGGCGCCGAGGACCCCTACGCGGGGATCGCCCGCTGGTGGCTCTTCCCTCTCGTCGCCTGCGTCCTCGGTCCGATCGGCGAGGAACTCTACTTCCGGGGCCGCCTGCAGGACGCCGCCCGGGAGACGATCGGGGGACGGTCGGCGTGGTTCGCCCCGGCGGTGCCGTTCGTCCTGCTGCACCCGATCTTTCCCGGCCGGATCGTGGTCCCTGTCCTGTGCTACACGGTCCTCGCCCTCGCGCTCGGCTGGGTGCGGGAGCGCACGGGCCGGATGGTGGCTCCCGTCGTGCTCCACCTGGTCTACAACTCCTCATATCTCTACCTCGTCGCCCCCGTCCTGGGCCTCGGATAGGCTGCCGGGGCGCGAGAGGCTCAGGGAGGCCGTTCAGCGGGGCAGGGTGCGGTCGAGGAGGAGGGCGGCGGCGAGGAAGGTGGCGTCGCCGGCGAGGGCGAGGGCGGCGACCGGCCGGGCGAGGCCGAGGAGGAGGGTCGCGCCGAGGAAGACGACGGCGCAGGCCTTGGCGAGGGCGAGCAGGCGCAGGCGCCGGTGGAGCCGCCACTCGAGGACGTAGGCGAGGCCGAGCACCACGTGGAAGGCGCCCCCCTGCATCACGAAGAAACCGTCCCGGGGCAGGGGCCAGCCGCCGAGCCGGGTGAGCAGCGACGGCACGAAGAGCAGCACGGCGCCGACCCCGACGGAGTGGAGCCCGGCGATCCAGGCGAGCGCCGCGGCGAGCCGCTCCGCCCGGCCGCTCACGGCCGCTCCCCCGTCCAGTCGGCGGCGAACGGCAGCGGCGGGTCCCGGCGCGCGGGCCGCACGCCGAGGGAGACCAGTTCCTCGAGCACCATCTCCCCGGCCCGGGGGATCGCCTCCCGCACGGGCCCCGAGAGGGCGTCTCCCGTCTCCGTCGCGACCGGGACGGCGCCGATCACGACGAGGTGCTCCGGCGCCTCGTCGGCGAGGGCCAGGGCGTCGAGGGCGGCCCGGAGGTCGACCTCGTGGGGGCCGGTGCGGGGACCGGCGGTCGCGAGGGCGTCCGCCCCGATGCGGTGCACGCTGCCCGGCGGGGCGTCGAGGGACAGGGTGTCGACCAGCACCACCGCCCGGCGCCCGGCGAGCCAGGTGGAGATGCCGAGGCCCGGCGTCCCCAGGTCCTCCACCTCGACGCCTGCCGGGAACTCCCAGTGGGCGAGGAGCCAGCGAACCACCGCCGGCCCGAAGCCGTCGTCCCCGAGGAGGGTGTTGCCGAGGCCGGCGACGAGGACGCCGCCGGCCCCGGGAAGGTCCTGCATGGCGGAGGGCCTCAGAGCAGCACCTGGACCTTCGCGTGCCGCTTCCCCGAGGGATCGAGGGTGTGGATCGCGCAGGCCAGGCACGGGTCGAACGAGTGGATGGTGCGCAGCACCTCGAGGGGCCGCTTCGGGTCCGCGATCGGGTTGCCGACCAGGGAGGCCTCGTAGGGCCCTGGCTG
>JAMOQA010000469.1 GCA_027064265.1 Acidobacteriota bacterium | reverse complement strand
CTCGCCCACCGGGTGGAGGAGCGCGTCTCGCGCCTCCATCCCCCGCGGCCGAGCCGCCGGGAGAAGCTCGACCGGCTCCTGATGAGCCCGTTCACCGGGCTGCCGGTGATGGTCCTCGTCCTGCTCGCCCTCTTCTGGCTGGTCTTCGGCGTCGGCCAGCGGCTCGAGGAACCGCTGGTCGCCCTCTTCGACGGCTGGAACGCCGCCCTGGCGCAGTCGTTCCCCCCGACGACCCTGCTCGGGGCGGTGCTGAACGGCGCCGTGCTCGGGCTCTCGGCCGGGCTCGCCATCGTCCTGCCCTACCTGGTCCCGTTCCTGGTCGTCCTCGCCGTCCTGGAGGACTCGGGGTACCTCCCGCGGATGGCCTACCTCCTCGACGGGCTGATGCACCGGATCGGCCTCCACGGGAAGTCGATCGTCCCCCTGATGCTGGGCTACGGTTGCACGGTCCCCGCCGTGATGGCGACCCGCATCCTCGAGTCGCCCCGGGACCGCCGGGTGACCGCCGCGCTCACCGTGCTCGTGCCGTGCTCGGCCCGGACGATCGTGATCCTCGGCCTCGTCGGCGCGGTCCTCGGCCCCTGGGCGGCCCTCGGGGTCTATGTCGCCAACGTGCTGGTCGTCGCCGGCCTGGGCGCGATCCTCGGCCGCAGCGCCAGGGGCCCCTCCCCGGGCCTGCTCCTCGAGGTGCCGGACCTGCGGCCGCCGGCCGTCGGCACCCTCGGCGCCCGGGTGTGGGTCTCCCTCAAGGACTTCCTCGTGATCGCCTGGCCCCTGCTCGTCGCCAGCTCGATCGTGCTCTCGGGCCTCGAGATGTTCGGCCTGACGGAAGGGGTCAACCGGGCGCTCGCGCCGTTCACGGACGGGCTCCTCGGCCTGCCGGCCGCCGTGGGCCTGACCCTCGTCTTCGGCGTCCTCCGCAAGGAGCTCGCCCTGATGATGCTGGTGCAGGCCCTGGGGACGACCGACCTGGCGACGGCGCTCTCCCCGGGCCAGGCGCTGACCTTCACGGTCTTCGTCGTCTTCTACGTTCCCTGCGTCGCGACGATCGCGGCCCTGTGGCGGGAACTTGGCGGGCGAGACACCGCCTGGATCACCGGGATGACGGTCGTGCTGGCGACGGCGCTGGCCCTCGCCGTGCGCTTCCTCGCCGTCCCCTTTTCCTGATCGCTACTTCTTGAACAGCGAGTCGAACAGCGACTTGGCGTCCTGCACCCCCTTCGCCCCCAGCCGCTTCCCCGTGGCGTCGAGGACGAGCCGCGGCTCGTAGAAGGGACAGCTGTTCGCCTTCCACTTGTCGCGGACCGCTTCCTTGACCGGCTTGCGGCACTGGAACGGCTTGCTGGTGTCGAAGTGGACGCAGTGCCGGCACGAGTGAAGGGCCGTGCCGCACTTGTCGCAGGTGGAACGCGGCCCGATGAAGGCGGCCTCCGCCGGCTGCTGGTGGCCGCAGTTCTGGCAGCGGATGACCTCCGAGGCGTCCCGGTCCATCGCGCGCCTGAGGCGGCGCACCTGGTCCCGGTTGCCGAGGTCGGTCTGGACG
>JAMOQA010000468.1 GCA_027064265.1 Acidobacteriota bacterium | reverse complement strand
CCTCGGCCCCGGGGAGAAGCTCCCCACCGTCCGGGAGCTCGCCGTCCTCGCCCGGGTCAACCGGAACACCGCCGCCCGCGCCGTGCAGGCCCTCGAGGAGGCCGGCCTCGTCACCTCGCGGGTCGGCCGCGGGACCTTCGTCGCGTCCCGGGCCCGGCCGGGACCCGACCCGGCGGTCGAGCGCGCCGTGGACGAGCTGCTCGACCGCGTCATCGACGAGACCCGCCGCCTCGGCGTCGACCCGGAGACCCTGCCCGACCGGCTCGCCGCCCGCCTCGACGCCCGCACCGACCACCCCTCCCCTGCCCCCCACGAGGAGGACCCGAGATGACCAGCGAACCTGCCCTCGTCTTCCGCAACGTGCGCCGCACGTTCGGACGCACCGTCGCCCTGGACGGGCTCGACCTCACGGTCGCCCCGGGCACCGTCCTCGGACTCGTCGGCCGGAACGGGGCCGGCAAGACCACGACCCTGCGCCTCGCCCTCGGGGACCTCTGGCCCGACTCGGGCGAGGTCCGGGTGGTCGGCCTCGACCCGACCCGGGAGGAGCTGGCCGTGCGCGAGCGGGTCGCGCTCCTCTCGGAGGAGAACCACCTCTACGCCTGGATGACGATCGAGGAGATCCTCCGGTTCACCGGGAAGATCCATCCCCGCTGGGACGCCGACTTCGCCGCGCGGCTGGTGCGGCGCCTCGAGCTGCCCCTCGGGGCGAAGATCGAGACCCTCTCCCGCGGGAACCGGGTCCGGGTCGCCCTGGTGCTCGCCGTCGCCGCCCGGCCCG
Organism: Acidobacteriota bacterium; assembly: GCA_027064265.1. Lineage (GTDB taxonomy): Bacteria > Acidobacteriota > Polarisedimenticolia > J045 > J045 > JAMOQA01. The sequence goes on along the minus strand of JAMOQA010000468.1, from coordinate 765 downwards.
ACCTCCTGCTCCTCGACGACCCGACCTCCGGGCTCGACCCGCTCGCCCGGCGCGAGGTCCTCGAGGGCCTCCTCGAGGCGATCCTCGAGGAGGGCCACGCGGTGGTCTGGGCCTCCCACCTGGTCCACGACCTCGAGCGGGTGGCCGACCGCGTCGCCGTCATCGACGACGGCCGGCTCCTGCTCGAGGAGGACGTGGAGTCGCTCCGGGAACGGGTCCGGGCGGTGACCGCCGTCTTCGACGGCGAGGCGCCGGAACTCGCCGACCTCCCCGGGCGCCTCCGCCTGCGCCGGTCCGCGCGGGTGATCGAGGCGATCGCCGACGCGCCCGAGGAGCGGCTCCGTGCGGCGCTCCGGGCGGCCGGCGCCCGTACGGTCGACTTCCAGTCCCTCTCCCTCGAGGACATCCTGGTCGCCCTCCTCGGGCGGGACGAGCTCGCCGCCGCCCGGAACGGCGGGGAGGAGGTGGCCCATGCTTAGCGCGCTCCTCTGGCTCGAGTGGCGGCGGGTCCGGTCCCGGTTCCTGCGCGTGAGCCTCGCCCTCGTGCTGATTCCGCTCCTTCTCGGCTTCCTCCGGCGGGGACACGGCGGAATCGAGTTCTCCATGAACTGGTACAATCTTCCCCATCTCCTCGCGCGGTTCATCGAGACGATCCTGCCACTCGCCTGGTTCCTCGTGATCCTTGTGTTCCCCGCGCGGCAGATCGGCGGCGACCGCGTGGACGGGACCGCCCGGTTCCTCCTCGACCGGCCCGTACCCCGGTCG
>JAMOQA010000467.1 GCA_027064265.1 Acidobacteriota bacterium | reverse complement strand
CCCGGCGACCAGGTCCACCTCGCCCAGGTCGACGGTGGCGTAGCCCCCGGCCTCGAGTTCCAGCTTCCAGGTTCCCGCCGGCAGGCCGGAGACGACCAGCCGGCCTTCCTGCCACGCGCCGTCGTCCTCGCCCAGGGTGCGATCGTTCCAGCGCGAGGCGCCCCGGACTCTCAGGTCGAACGGGACCCCGGTCATTGGCCGGTCCTCCTCGTCGACGAGGACCAGCGACACCCGGGCGCCCTCCGCGAGGCGGATCTCCCCGGCCTCGACGGGACCCTTCTCCGCCGCGTCCAGGTCGACGGCGGCGGGGGCGAAGCCGTGGGCCAGCACGGAGAGCCGGAACGGTCGCCCGGCGGGGACTTCGAGCTCGAAGCGGCCGTCCTCCCCGGTGACCGCCCGGCAGCCGCGCCAGGCCGCCGGGTCCTTCAGGAGGTCCATCTCCCGCTGCGGGAAGGCCCGCACCCGGACCCCGGCGGCCGGTTCGCCCGCCGGGTCCACGACCCGCCCCGTGACGCGGACGGACGGGCCGGCCGCGGCGGCGAGCGCCGCCAGCGCGGCGAAGGCGAGGACGACGACGACGAACGGAACGACGCGGTGACTTCTTCTCGGCATCGGGCACCTCCCTCCTGCGCGCCGATTCTACGGCGTCTCCGCTCCCGGCGGGGCACCGAAAGGGGCGGGACGGCCAACCCGCGTTGCGGATCCGGGAAGCCCTCACCTACCAGGGGACGGGCGCGGCATCGGCCTCGATCTCCACCCGGACCGGCGCATCCGCGACGACGAAGGTCGCGGTGGCGGACCAGCCCGGCCGCCCCACCTCGACCTTCCATCGGCCGGGTGCGAGCGGCGGCAGGAGGAGGCGGCCCGTGCGATCGGTCGCCATCGCTCCCTCGCCGATCCAGCCGAGGACGGGGATGGCGCCGACGACGTCGCCGCCGTCCGGGCCGACGAGGTGGAGCAACGACACCTCGGGGAGCGGCTGGCCGGCGGGGTTCCGGACGACGAGTTCCACCGGCATTCCCCGGGGCAGCCGCAGGCGCAGCTCGGAGGCCTCCGTGGGGAACGGCGTGGCGAGGGAAGCGATCCCGTACCGGGGATGCCAGGCGACGAGGCGCCACGCTCCCGCGCAGAGCGACCGCAGGACGGTGCTTCCGTCGACCTCGGTTCTCGTCGCCTCGATACCCGGCCCCCGTCCTTCCAGGGAGACCGCGACCACGAGGGCACCAGGGACCGGCTCCCCCCCGGGGGCGAGCACCCGCACCGCCAGGTCCCGCGTCGGGGGCAGTTCCACCATGGCGCGTCCCCTGCCGGCGCCCGTCTCCCCGGGAGGCACGATGGCGCACCCGAACCCCTCGCGAAGGGCGATCAGCCAGGGCTGCCCGTCCCGGGGAAGGGCGAGGCGGAACTCCCCGTCCTCTCCCGTGGCGACCACGAGGGGCCAGGCCTCGTTGTTGGACAGGAGGTCACGCTCCTCCCAGGGGAAGACCTCCACCCCCGCCACGGGGTTCCCGTCGTAGTCGTGGACGAACCCGTCGAGCGTCTTCTCC
>JAMOQA010000466.1 GCA_027064265.1 Acidobacteriota bacterium | reverse complement strand
CATCGCTGCGGACCTGACGGTCACCTTCGCCCGGCCCAAGCCGGCCCAGCTCCTGCCCCCCGCCGAGGACTTCTGCGGCGAGGTGGTCGTCGTCGACATCGGGATTCCCCCCCGGGCGATCTGGCGGGCCGGGACCGACCTCCACTGGGTGACCGAGGAGGACGCCGCCCTGCTCCTGCCCGAGCGGGAGCCCGGCGACCACAAGGGCCGGTTCGGCCACGTGCTGGTGGTCGCCGGCAGCGTCGGCAAGGCGGGGGCGGCCGCTCTCACCGGGTGGGGCGCGCTCCGCGCCGGCGCGGGCCTCTCCACCGTGGCGAGCCCGGCGCCGGTCCGGCCCGAGGTCGCCGGCTTCGCGCCCGAGCTGATGACGGAACCGCTGCCCGCCACGCGGGACGGGTTCCTCGCGAAGGGGGCGGCGAAGCGGGCCCTCGAGCTGGCGGCGGAGCGGACCGTGCTCGCCGTCGGACCGGGGCTCGGGATGCGCCCCGGCGTCGCCGCCGAGGTGCGCGACCTGGTGAAGCGCTCGCCGGTGCCCGTCGTCCTCGACGCGGACGGCGTCAACGCGTTCGCCGGGCGCTCCCGGGCGTCCCTCGCGAAGCGGAAGGCTCCCCTGGTGCTCACTCCCCACCCCGGCGAGGCGGCGCGCCTCTACGGCGTCACCGCCGCGGAGGTCCAGGCGGACCGGCTCGCCTGGGCCCGGAAGATCGCCGCCGACGCGGACGCGATCTGCGTCCTCAAGGGATACCGCACGGTGATCGCCGCCCCGGACGGCCAGGCGTACGTCAACCCGACCGGCAACCCCGGGATGGCCTGCGGGGGCATGGGGGACGTGCTGACCGGGCTGGTCGCCGGCTTCCTCGCCCAGGGGCTCGAGCCCCTCGAGGCGGCGATCCTCGGCGTCTTCGTCCACGGCCTCGCGGCCGACATCGCGGTCGACCGGATGGAGAGCGAGCCGTCCCTGACCGCCGGCGCGGTCCTCGAGCACGTCGCCGACGCCTTCCGGCACCTGGCCGGGGACGAGGACCCGGAGGAGGACGAGGATTGACCGGACCCCGCCCCGAGATCGCCCGGGACGAGGAGGCCACCCGCGCGGCGGGCCGCGCCCTCGGGGAGCGGCTCGCCGGCGGGGAGCTCCTCTCCCTCGAGGGGGACCTCGGGGCGGGCAAGACGGTCTTCGTCCGCGGCCTCGCCGCCGGGCTCGGCCACGACCCGGGGCGGATCGTCTCGCCGTCGTTCGTGCTGGCGGTGGAGCACGCGGGCGGGCGGGTCCCGCTCCTCCACGTCGACCTCTACCGGCTGCCGGAGGGGGCCGGGATCGACGACCTGGGCATCGAGGAGGCCCTGGCGGACGAATGGGTCGTCGCCGTCGAGTGGGGGGAGAAGCTCCCGGGGTTCCTGCGGGAGGTCGCCTGGCGGGTCCTCCTGGCGGCGCCCCCGGGCGAGCCGGGGGCGCGGGCGATCACCGTGATCCCGCCGGAGGCTACTCGAGGCGGTAGTTCGGCGCCTCCCGGGTGATGATCACGTCGTGGGCGTGGGACTCGCGCAGGC
>JAMOQA010000465.1 GCA_027064265.1 Acidobacteriota bacterium | reverse complement strand
CTCCCGCAGTTCCTTCTCGGTCGCCTCGGAGAGGTAGCCGATCACGTGGGCCGCCGCCTCCCCGAGGGGATAGTGGCGCCGCGCGACCACCGTGACGTCGATGGCCGGCAGGTCCTCCCGCCGTGCCTCGATGCGGGCGGCCGCCGCCAGGTCGACGCCGGAGAGCAACGGGACCGGCAGGAATCGCGGCAGCCGATCTCCCCGGTGCAACCGTTCCAGCATCGGGGCCGGGTCCCGTTCCAGGAGCGCGGCGAGACGGCGGACCTCCGCCTCCGGGTCCCGGCACCGTTCCCGGTCCAGGGTCACCGCGAACGCCGGACGATTCGACGCGACGAGCTCCCCGCCCACGTCCCGCAGGAGGCCCCGGACGGGGCGGATCACCCGGCGGCGCAGGCGGTTCTCCTCGGCGAGGCGCCGGTACTCCGGCCCCCGTACGACCTGCAGGTACCAGAAGACCCCGGCGTACACGACGAACATCGCGACGACGACGACCTGCAGGACGAGCAGCCGCCGCGACAGCATTCGCGACAGCTGGTACTCGACGTAGGGCCGAAGCTTGCGGTAGTCGATCCGCATGTCAGTCCAGCCAGCCGCGCCGGGCCGCCCACCCGGCGAGGAGCACGCCGAGCACGGCGTTCACCGCGGCCATCGTGACCCACGTGCCCAAGCCGGGCACCGGCCCCGGCGGGAGGTCGAACAGGGCGACGAGCCCCAGCTCCAGCCCCCATGCCGCGAGGGACCCGGTGAAGATCGCGATCGCCCGGGGCAGGGCCTGGCCGAGGTCGACGAACCCGGCCAGGAGGGCCAGCAGGTACGCCAGCGTCATGTCGACGAGGGCATGGCAACCGAACCACTTCCCGAAGGCCGCGTCGTCGAGGAGGCCGGCCACGAGGCCGACGAGGAGCGCGGGCCGGGCGCGTCCCGGCAGGGCCGTCACCAGGGCGACCACGAGCAGCGGGTCCGCCAGGTGGGCGAGCGGGCCCCCGAGGCGCAGGAGGGCCTCGAGGGCCAGCGCCCCGGGCAGGAGGACGAGGAGCGCGCGGGTTCTCATCGGCCGTCCTCCGCGTCGTCCGGCCGCGGTACCGGGGCCGGCGGGGGCACGAGCAGCACCTCCTCGAGGGTCGACCCGGTGAACGCCAGGTCGACCCGGATCGTCCACGTCAGGGGGGAATCCCCCCCGAGGGCCCGGACCCGGCCGACCACGAGGCCCGGGGGGTAGACCCCGTCCAGGCCGCTCGTGACCAGCGTGTCGCCGACGACGACCGGGCGATCCCGCGGCACGTAGTCCAGGCGGGCGACGACGGCGGCCCCGCGTCCCCCGCCGTGGAGCACGCCGACGTACCGTCCCTCCCGGTGCCGGACGGCGACGGCAGCGTCCGGGTCCTCGAGGGTCATCACCTCGGCGCTGCGCCGGCCGGCCCGGACGACCAGCCCGACCAGGGCCCCCCGGTGGACCGCTACCCAGCCCCGCTCGACCCCGTCACGGCGCCCCCGGTCGACCAGCAGCATCCGGTTCCGGGGGCCGGACGAGAGGTCGGCGACCACCCGCGCGACCAGGGCCCGCTCGAACGCCCCGGACCGCACCAGGTCGAGCATCTCCCGGAGCCTGTCGTTCTCCCGGCGGACCTCGTCGCACAGGGCGACATCGGTCTCGAGCCGCTCGAGGCGGGCCCGGAGCTCGTCCCGCTCCCGCCGGACCCCGACCAGGGCGACGTACCCGGTCCAGCCCCGCCGCACCAGGTCGACGGCGCCGATCACCCCGTCGACCACGGGCGAGACGACGGCCCGGCCGGCCGAGAGCAGGGCGTTTCCCTGCCCCTCTACCGGGACCTGCCAGGCGAGGACGGCGAGGAGGAACATCGCCAGCACCGCGTAGAGGAGGGCCGTCCGCCGTTCATCCATCGGGGACCCTCCCGCACCGCGCGCGGGAGCCGGGAATCCCCTGGTGTCGCCGGGAGAGTGCGGGCCCGCGCTGGAAGAGCGGCGTCAATCGATGCACACCTTCCGCAGGAGGTCGAAGTCGGTCAGCATCCGGCCGATGCCGAGGGCGACGGAAGCGAGCGGTTCCTCCGCCAGGGCCACCGGCAGGCCGGTTTCTTCCCGCAGGCGCTTGTCCAGGTTGCGCAGCAGCGAACCGCCCCCGGCGAGGATGATCCCCCGGTCGCCGATGTCCGCGGAGAGCTCCGGGGGAATCTGCTCGAGAGCCACGCGGGTGGCATCGACGATCACGGAGACGGTCTCGGCCAGCGCCTCGCGGATCTCCTCGTCGGTCACGGTCAGGGTCTTCGGGATTCCCTCGACCAGGTCCCGCCCCCGGACCTCGAGGGTCATCTCCTCCTCGAGGGGGAAGGCCGACCCGATGCGGATCTTGATCTCCTCGGCGGTCCGTTCCCCGACGAGGAGATTGTGCTTCTTCTTGATGTACTGGATGATCGCCTCGTCCATCTCGTTCCCGGCCACGCGGACCGAGCGCGAGTAGACGATGCCGGCCATCGAGATCACCGCGATGTCGGTCGTCCCGCCACCGATGTCGATGATCATGTTGCCGGTCGGCTCGGTGATCGGCAGGCCCGCGCCGATCGCCGCCATCATCGCCTGCTCGACGAGGTAGACCTCCGTCGCCTTCGCCTTGTAGGCCGAGTCACGGACCGCCCGCTTCTCGACCTGGGTGATCTCCGAGGGCACGCCGATGACGATCCGGGGCCGGACGCCGAGCCGGCGATTGTGGGCCCGCTGGATGAAGTACTCCAGCATCTTCTCGGTGTGCTCGAAGTCGGCGATCACCCCGTCCTTCATCGGCCGGATCGCGAGGATGTTCCCCGGCGTCCGGCCGAGCATCTCCTTCGCCTCCCGGCCCACCGCCTCGACCTTGCCGGTCTTCTGGTTGACGGCGACGATCGAGGGCTCGTTGACGACGATCCCCTTGCCCCGGGCGTAGACGATCGTGTTCGCCGTCCCGAGGTCGATGGCGAGGTCGTTCGAGAAGAGCGACAGCAGCGAACGTGGCCAGAGTCCCAAGGGTTCCTCCGGGGACGCGGCCGCCGGCCGCGTCGCGGGCAAATGCTAGCGAACCCGGGGCTTTCCGACAAGGAAAAAACGCCCCGGAACGCCCCTTCTCACGGGCCGACCGGCTCGGGAGGCGCCACCGGGGCCGCCCGGGCGACGCCGTTCTTCCCGGAGTTCTTGACGGCGTACATCGCCGCGTCGGCGGAGGCGAGCAGCTCCTCCGCCGTACGTCCGTTTTCCGGCCAGGAGGCGACGCCGATGCTGGCCGAGATCCGCACGTCGAGGCCGAACCCCTCGAGGAACGGGTGACTGGCGATCCGCTCGCGGAGCCGTTCCGCCATCTTCACCGCTCCCTCGCCTCCCGTCTCCGGCAGCACGACCGCGAACTCGTCCCCCCCCCAGCGGGCCACCACGTCGATCTCCCGGACGTTGCGGCGCAGGACCTCGCCGACCTCCACGAGGGTGCGGGACCCGGCCATGTGCCCGTGGACGTCGTTGACCTGCTTGAACCCGTCCAGGTCGATGAACAGGAGGGAGACCGGGTGCCGGTACCGCTGGGCCCGCTTGGTCTCCCGCCGCAGGTAGTTCTCCATGAACCGGGCGTTGTAGAGGTGGGTCAGGTCGTCGGTGACCGTCCGCTCCTCCAGCTTGCGGAAGAGGAGGGCGTTGTCCAGGGCCACCGCCGCGGGTTCCATCACGGTCTCGACCAGCCCCACCTCCGGGTGCCGGAACCTCCCTCCCGGGGGATCGGCCAGTTCCGCCACCCCGATCACCCGTCCCCGGGACACGAGCGGGAGGGCCAGGACCACCCGGGGAGCCCGCCCCGGCCATTCCCGGAGCCGGTCCACCCGCGGGTCGTTCGCCGGTGCCTCGACCACCACCTGCGCCCGGGTCCGGGCCACCCAGCCGGCCAGGCCGGCGTCGAGGGGCATCTCCCCGGCCGGCGGATGCTCCTGCTCCTCCCGGTCGGCGGCGTCGAGGAGCAGCCGACCGCCGATCTCGTCCACCCGGTAGAGCCGCCACCGCCGGCAACCGACCAGGGCGCCGGCGCGCTCCATGACGAAACGGGAGACCATCCCCGGGTCGAGGAGGGCGCCCGCCGCCTGGATCGTGTCCGAGAGGATCGCCAGCCGGTGCTCGAGGGCCCCCATCCGGGCCCGGGCCCGGCCGAGGGCCCGGAGGGCCCGGGCGGCGCTGCCCCGGGCCTCCGCCAGGGCGGCGAGCACCTCGGGCCGCAGGGGGGCGGGGAGTCCCTGCTCGACCCACCCGTCCCAGCCCTCGACGCGCCGGTCCAGGGTGGCGGGACGGGCGAGGACATACCACGAGGCCCCGGAACGGCGACGCCGCAGCTGGCGCAGCGCCGTGGCCAGTTCCCCCTCCGCCGGCGGGATCCCGAGGATCACGAGGGGGGCGGCCGGCAGCCGGCCGGCGATCGCCCGGGGATCCGGGGGGACCACGCGGAGCAGCTCCCGGGTTCCCGGGGCCAGCAGGCCCGGGACCCGCTCCGGAGGGGCCACCAGGAGCGCGAGGGTCCGTCCCCGGCCGGTCCGCGACTCAGTAGACATCGACGTAGGCGTACCCCGTGCGGCGGGTCTCGTTCCCCGCGGCATCCTGGGCGAGGAAGGAGATCCGGTTCTCCCCGTCCCGGCGGAGCCGGATCACCCAGGTGAAGCTCCCGTCGTCTTCCAGGTCCACCCGCTCCCCGTCGATCCAGAGCAGGGCGCCGGGCTCGGTCCGGCCGTGGATGATCGCGTTGGCGCCGACGACGAGGATCTCCCGGACTTCCAGGGCCGGCGGCGTGCGATCGTCCGGGTCCCGGAACTCGCTGCCGAGGACCCGGAACCGCCGCACCGGGGACCAGCGCCCCTCGTTCCCCTTCCGGTCGACGGCGGCCACCCGCCAGTAGTAGGTGCCCGGCGCCAGGGGCGGCAGTTCCACCGAGGTCCGGGCCACGTGGTCCAGGTCCAGGGTGGCCTGGGCGAAGAAGGGGCGGGTCGCCAGGACCAGGTGGTAGAACGCGGCCCCGGTGACCGGTCCCCACGAGAGGCTCACCTGCGCTTCCCGCGGCGCGAGGAACGCCTTCTGGTCCGGGGGAGCGACCAGGTCGGGGGGAGCGAGGAGCCGCTCCTGCTCGACGATCTTCCCTCCCTCGAGGGCGACCCGGGTGTTCTCCGGGAGGGGCACGTCGCGCCCCCCGGTCGCCAGGTGGACCTCGCCCGCCAGGGAGACGACCTCGGAACGGCCCGCCTCCCGGTCGTGTCCCACCTCGAACTCGCTGTTGCCGCCGGCGCGCACCCGGACGTTCTCCGTGGCCACCTCGTGCACCGAGTCGATCCCGGGCGGCGCCTGGGTCGCCGCCCGCAGGCGCCCCCAGGCCAGGCGTTCGGCCACCCGCTGACGACGCGCCCCCTGGTCCCGGAACAGCTCCCGGATCTCGAGGAGGGTCCCGGGGCTGACCGTCATCATCGCGCCATCGAAGTAGAGGAGCCGGGCGGTCCCGTCGCTGCCGGTGCGCACCTGGTCCCCCTCGTGGAGCACCATCCGCTCGGTGGCCGCCTCCCAGAGGAACTGGCCCGCCCGCTTGATCCGTACGTCCCCCTCGACCCGGACGACCCGGACCCCGGTCTCCCCCGTTCCTTCCTGGTCGAGGAGCTCCCGGGCGAGAAGCGCCGCGGCCTCCGCCTCGTCGACCGCCCCGGCCCAGTCGCCGGCGCTCCGCGCTTCCCGGGCGGTCGCCAGGTGTTCCTCCGCACGCGCAAGGGGTTCCGTCCCGGCGTGCCGCTCCCGGGCCCGCGCCACCAGCTCCTCGGCCCGGGCGATCGCCCGGTCGGCGGCGTCCCGGTCGGCACCGCCCCGGTCGGCGAGCCACCACCAGGCACTCCCCCCGGCGGCGAGGACCACGACCGCCAGCAGGGCGAGGACGGTCCGGTAGCGCACGTAGACCCATTCCACCGCCACGGTGGAGGGTCGCCTCACGCCCTGCCGCGCGTCGTTCATCCGGCCCTCTCCCCGGGTCCGGCCATCCCGTCGTCGCGGAACGGCCCCCGGCCGCCGGGAGCGCTTCGCGCCCGTCCCCTCCGGACGGAGCGGTCCGCCCCGTTTCCAACTTGGTTCCCGCCGTCCGGGCGTGCAAATCCCGGCACGACGCGAACTTGCCCCCCCCGGCCGGTTCGGGTAGATTCCGTGCGCCCTGCCGGGGCTCAGCCCGGATCATGCATGAACCTCCGAGGCGAAACGCCGTAGATGCGCGCTGGATCGCCCGCACGGAGGCCTGAACACCCGAGGCGTACCTCGGGTACGCCGCAGGGTGTTCAGCGCCGAGTACGGGCGAGAGGGCCCGCAGGGCCCGACCAGCGTGCAGATCCGGTGGTTCGGCCGGAGGGATCATGCATAATCCGGGTTTGCTGGGAGGACTCTGCCCGTGCTCAACGTCTTTCGTGAGAACCTCAAGCACCTCAAGTGGATCCTGTGGTTCGTGATCGCGAGCTTCGCCCTGTTCTTCGGCGTGTCCTGGTGGCGTGGTGGCCGGGCCGCCGGCGAGGACTGGGTGGCGACGGTCAACGGGGAGGAGATCCCGGCCTCCGTGTGGCGCGAGCAGGCCCAGCGGCAGGACGAGCAGTACCGCCGGATGTTCGGCAAGCGCTACGAGGAGATCGCGAAGCAGATCAACCTCGGCTACCAGGTGGCGGAACAGCTGGTCCGCAAGGAGCTGGTCTGCCAGGACGCCCGGCGACTCGGGCTCGAGGTCTCCCGCAAGGAGCTGGCGAACGCGATCCTCCAGTTCCCCCAGTTCAACCCGGGCGGGACGTTCGTCGGCAAGAAGAAGTACGAGGAGATGATCGCGCGGGGCTTCTTCCCGCCGTTCCGCAACGTGGCCGAGTTCGAGGCCGCCCTGGCGGACGACCTGCTCTACCGCAAGTGGCAGGCCCTCGTCGCCCGGGGCGTGGTTGTCACCGAGGACGAGGTGCGCGACGCCTTCCGCCGGCGCCACGAGAAGGTCACGTTCGAGTACCTCGCCCTGCCGCTGGAGCGGTACGAGAAGAAGGTCGAGCCGAGCGAGGCCGACCTGCGGGCGTTCTACGAGGCGCACCGCGACCGCTGGTCCCGGGGCGAGGGGCGACGCGCCATCTTCGTCCTCGTCGACGACCGGGCGGTGGCCGACCGGGTGAAGATCCCGGAGGAAGAACTGAAGAAGTACTACGAGGAACACCAGGACCTCTTCACCCGCCCCGAGGAGCGCCGGGCCCGCCACATCCTGGTCAAGGTGGCTCCCGACGCTTCCCCGAAGGAGCAGGAGGCCGCCCGGAAGAAGGCCGAGGAGCTCGCGGCCCGCGCCCGGGCGGGAGAGGACTTCGCCACCCTCGCGAAGAAGTACTCGGACGACCCCGGCTCGAAGAAGGTGGGCGGGGAGCTCGGCTGGTTCTCCCGGGGCAGGATGGTGCCGGAATTCGAGGAAGCGGTCTTCTCCATGGCCCCCGGGGCGATCTCCGACCCGGTGAAGACACCCTACGGCTGGCACGTCATCCTGCTCGAGGAGGTCCGGGAAGCCGGGGTCCGCCCGTTCGAGGAGGTCCGTGGACAGATCGAGAGCCAGCTCCGGTTCCCCCGGCTCCGGGAGGAGGCGAAGAAGGTCGCCGCCGAGCTGCGCGCCAAGGTGAAGACGGCCGAGGACCTCGCCCGGGTCGCCGAGGAAATGGGGCTCCAGGTCCGTGACGCGGGCGTGGTCACCCGCTCGAGCACGATCCCCGGGCTCGGCCCGGTGCCCGCCCTGGTCGAGGCGATCTTCGACGTCGAGCCCGGCCAGGTGACCGGCGTCGTCGAGCTTCCCCGCGGGGCCGCGGTCGCCACGGTCAAGGAGGTGATTCCGAACTGGCTGCCCCCCCTCGAGGAGAACCGGGCGGCGGTGCTCGCCGCGTACCGGGCGGAGAAAGCCCGGGAAGCGGCCCGCAAGGCCCTCGCGGACGCCCTCGCGAAGTCCCGGGGCGACCTGGCCCGGGCCGCGAAGCGCCTGAAGATCAAGCTCCGCAAGACCGACCCCGCCTTCGTCCGCGGCCAGGAGCTGCCGGAGGTCGGGAAGGATCCGGCGGTCGAGGAGGCCGCCTTCTCCGTCGAGCCGGGACAGGTCAGCGACCCGATCGACGCCGCCCGGGCGGAGGTGGTGCTGCGGGTGATCTCCCGCGAGGAACCGGACTGGGACAGGCTTCCCCGGGAGGCCGACGAGATCCGTGGCGCCCTCGTCTCGCCCCGGGCCCAGCGCCTGGTCGAGCAGAAGATCCAGGCCCTGCGGGAATCCGCGGACGTCCGCTTCAACCCGCGCTACGTCGACCTCTCGGGCGGAGGCGGTCGCTGACGAAATCGTCACCGCGATCACCAGGTTCGCTCTGGA
>JAMOQA010000464.1 GCA_027064265.1 Acidobacteriota bacterium | reverse complement strand
ACCTCCCGGACCCTGGAGAGTCCCTCGATCTCGTACAGCCCGCTCCCGCCGATCACGCCGAACCTTGCCCGCACCGCGCCGTCCTTCATCGTCGTCCTCCCGTGCGCCGGGGATGGAACGTCAGGGAAGCTTCTTGCCCGCCCGCGGAACGTTGGAGGGTCGCTCCGGGGGCCTCGGCTTCTTCGCCTCGTCCTGCGCCCGCTTCTTCTCCACCAGGTCGGCGATGGCGCCCCGGACACCCCCGGCATCCGGAATCCGCAGCGAACGGAGGCCCGCGTAGTAGACGTACATGCCCGGGGAGGGCGCGATGGTCAGGTCCGAGTCGAGCATCACCTTCCGGTCCCGCTCGTTCAGGAGGGTGCGGACCAGGGTGAAGGGGAACGGGGACGCCAGGGCCGCCTCCCGCATCGCCCCCGCGCCGGGGGCGTCCGCCCGCGGCGTGGTCAGCACCGCGATCACCGGCGGGAAGTGGTACTCGTAGACCGCGAGCCCCCACGAGGGGATCAGCAGCGGCACCCGGTCCCAGGAGTTCCCGAAGGCGCGGAGGATCCCCTCCGCCGCCCGGTTCCAGGAGCGGCTGTCGGTCAGGTAGAAGAGCCGGACCAGCACCCGGACCATCCGGGCGTTGTCCCGCAGCGGGTAGATCCGGACCCGCTGGAGGGCCGGGCCGCTCGGCACCGGGATCGTGTCGGAGAGCGCGCCGGTCGACCGGTCGAGGAGGTTTCCGAGGGCCACCCGCGCCACGTCTTCCGCCGCCTCGAGCCAGGCCCGGTCCCCGGTCAGCTGGTACGCGTCGAGGAAGGCGAGCGCCGTGGTCGACAGGTCCTCGAGGTACTGGGGAAGGATCCCCCGGTCCCCGATCACCGCCCGGGCGACCCCCCGCCCCTTCCGCCAGCGCCGCTCCCGGAGGAAGCGGGCAGCGGCGAGCCCCCGGTCCCGCAGCTTCGCGTCACCGAGCACGGCTCCCGCCCGCATCAGGGCCGATGCGGCGAGGGCGTTGCTCGCCGTGATCACCGTGTCGTCCCGCCCGCCGGGGCAGGCGGCCGCGATCGCCTCGCCGAAGGACCCGTCCTCGTGGCCGAGCTTCTCCACGAGGAACGCAGCCACCTTCCGGGCCCGGTCCGCCCAGTTCCGCCGCCCGGTCTCGCGCCAGGCGAGAAGGAGGAGGTCCAGGTAGCGGGCGTTCCGGTCGAGCAGCTTCTCCTCCTGGGGCCGTTCCCAGTCGAGGCCGAGGGCCATCCGCCACAGGGCCCCGTCCTCCGGGTCGGTCAGCTTCGCGACCAGGGTGGAGAGGCCCGCGGTCCCGATCACCCGCCAGGGATCCTCCCGCTCGCCGCCCAGGGTCAGCATGTACTCCAGGAGATCGAACCGGGGGATCCGCGGCGGGCCCCCGAAGTAGCGCCGCTCCGCGTCGAAGGTCGCCCGCAGGTTCTGGGCGATGCTCCAGGCCAGCGCCTGGTCCACCGGGCCCTGCTCCGGGCGGGCGGTCTTCGCGATCTCGGCGACCCGTTCCCGGGCGAGGCGGATCGCTTCCTCCCGGTTGTCCCG
>JAMOQA010000463.1 GCA_027064265.1 Acidobacteriota bacterium | reverse complement strand
CCCGGGACGGTTCCTCCCCCGCCGACGGGACCGGGCGGGCGAACCGCTCCACCAGCTCGCGGGCGACCGGGACCTCCGCCACCGGGTCCTCGGTCAGCGAGACCCGGATCGTCTCGCCGATCCCGTCGGCGAGGAGGGTCGCGATCCCGATCGCCGACTTGATCCGCCCGTCGTCCCCCCCGCCCGCCTCGGTGACCCCGAGGTGGAAGGGCCACGCCCGTTCCTCGCCGAGCCGCTCCGCGAGGAGCCGGTAGGCGCGGACCATCACCAGCGTGTTCGACGACTTGAGCGAGACGACCAGGTCCCGGTGCCCGAGGTCCTCGCACATCTCGAGGAACTCGAGGGCGGAGGCGACCATCCCCTCCGGCGTGTCCCCGTACCTCCACGTGATCCGGTCCGAGAGGGAACCGTGGTTGACCCCGATGCGGATCGCGACGCCGAGTTCCCGGGCCCGCCGCACCAGCGGCGCCAGCTTTTCCCTCGCCCGGGCGACGTCCTCGTCCCAGGCCGCCCCGTCGTAGCCGCCGGCGCGCCGTTTCCGCTCGGCGTAGTTGCCGGGGTTGATCCGCACCTTGTCCACGTGCTCGACCGCGGCGAGGGCGAGCCGCGGGCTGAAGTGCACGTCGGCGACCAGCGCGACGCGCACCCCCTCCCGCCGCAGGATCCGGCGGATCTCCGGCAGGGCGTCCGCGTCCTCCGGGGCCGGAACGGTGAGGCGGACGATCGGGCACCCCGCCCGGGCGAGGCGCGCGACCTGCGCGGCCGTCGCGACGGCGTCCGCGGTGCGCGTGTTCGTCATCGACTGGATGGCGACCGGGTGCGCGCCCCCGATCGTCACGTCCCCGATGCGGACCTCCCGCGCGCGGCGGCGGACCGGGACGAGAACGACCCCCGCGTCAGAACCCGTAGGCATCGACGCCCCGCTCGAGCATCCGGATCTGCCGCTCCCACTGGTAGCGGAGGATCACCATGATGCGGAACGTCACGTCGGCGATACGCCGCGTCGGGCTCTTCCAGTCCTTCTCGAGCCGCATCCAGGCCGAGTAGAGGGGCTTGCCGCCGAAGTACTTCGCCGGCAGGTCCCACCGCCCGTCCCGCTCCTGCTGCTCGAGCAGCCAGTCGACCAGGGCCATCAGCTTCGGGTAGCGGTTGATCAGCCCGAGCCGGGCGAACTGCTCCAGCAGGTAGAGCAGCTCGTCGAGCAGGCCCTTCTCGAGGTAGTACTCGATCGGGTGCACCTCGATCTTGAAGCCCCGGGGAATCGGGCCGCGGATCGTGCGCACCGCGCCGATCTCGGGGGGCAGCTCCTCCTGGTAGACCGGCGACATCACGTAGTCGAACACCTTCTTGAGGCCGGCCCGGGCCCGGGACGACTCGAGGAGCCGGGGCGCGTGGGCGAAGACGCGCAGGATATACAGGTCCGGCACGAAGCAGTAGCCGTCGCGGAACGCCTCCCGCTTGATCTGGGGCAGGCCGACGCCGAGGTGTTCGACGGGATTCCGGGAGACCGGGTTCGAGACGTAGGAGAGGACGTTCTCGAAGAGGGCCTCCAG
>JAMOQA010000462.1 GCA_027064265.1 Acidobacteriota bacterium | reverse complement strand
GTCGGCCTGGTCGAGCAGGTAGGTCGAGCGGATCGGCTTCTTGCCGAACCGCAGGTGGGAGACCGTCATCGCCCCGGCCTTCTTCGAGTCGTAGACGAAGTAGCCCTGGGCCCAGTTGTCGGTCTCCTCGCCGATGATCTTGATCGTGTTCTTGTTCGCGCCGACCGTGCCGTCCGAGCCGAGGCCGTAGAACAGGGCCTGGACCATCCCCTCCGCCGGGAGCTTGAAGGAGGCGTCCACCGGGAGGCTGCTGTTCGTGACGTCGTCGACGATGCCGACGGTGAAGTGATTCTTCGGGGTCTCGGCGGCCAGGTTGTCCAGGACCGCCTTGACCATCGCGGGGTTGAACTCCTTGCTCGAGAGCCCGTAGCGGCCACCGACGATCACCGGCGCATCGAACGGCAGGGTGCCCGCCGCCCGCGCCTCGGCGACCGTCGTCACCACGTCCTCGTAGAGGGGCTCGCCGGCGGCGCCCGGCTCCTTGGTCCGGTCGAGGACGGCGATCGCCCTGACCGTCTTCGGCAGGGCGGCGAGGAACGCCTCGCCGGCGAACGGCCGGTAGAGACGGACCTTGACCACGCCGACCTTCTCGCCCCGGGAGGCCAGGTACTCGACGGTCTCGTGGGCGGCCTCCGCCCCGGACCCCATCAGCACCACCACCCGCTCCGCGTCCGGCGCGCCGAAGTAGTCGAAGAGGTTGTAGCGCCGGCCGGTCACCTCGTGGAAGCGGTCCATCGCCTGCTGCACGAACCGCGGGCAGGCCGCGTAGAACGGGTTCACCGTCTCCCGGGCCTGGAAGAAGACGTCCGGGTTCTGGGCGGTGCCGCGGATGAACGGGTGCTCCGGGGAGAGGCCCCGCTGCCGGTGGGCGATCACCAGGTCGTCGTCGATCATCGCCCGGAGCTGGTCGTCGTCCAGGCGCTCGATCTTCATCACCTCGTGGGAGGTCCGGAACCCGTCGAAGAAGTGCAGGAACGGCACCCGGGAGGCCAGCGAGGCCGCCTGGGCGATCACCGCCATGTCGTGGACCTCCTGGACCGAGCCCGAGGCCACCATGCCGAACCCGGTGGAGCGGGCCGCCATCACGTCGGAGTGGTCCCCGAAGATCGAGAGCGCATGGGTCGCCACCGTCCGGGCGGCGATGTGGAAGACCGTCGGGGTCAGCTCCCCGGCGATCTTGAACATGTTCGGGATCATCAGGAGCAGGCCCTGGGAGGCGGTGAAGGTGGTCGTCAGGGCCCCCTTCTGGAGCGCGCCGTGGACCGCCCCGGCGGCCCCTCCCTCGGACTGCATCTCGATCACGTGGGGCACCGTCCCCCAGATGTTGCGCTGCCCGCGGGCCGACCAGGCGTCCGCGTGCTCCCCCATCGGGGAGGACGGGGTGATCGGGTAGATCGCAATGACCTCGTTGATGCGGTGCGCCGTCGAAGCGGCGGCCTCGTTCCCGTCGATGGTGATCATGGTGCGGGCCATTCGGGGTCCTCCCAAGCTCCCCTTGCGGGTTGCTGCACGCGCGAGTGCGCGGGCCAGGAACGGTCGGGTGGGTCGGTGGATACCGGGCGGCATGGTACTCCCGGCCCCCCTCCCTTTCAAACGGGCCGGGCCGTACGCATTAGCACGCCCTTACACGTTAGTCATCGCCTGTTTTCCCGGGTTCCTCCCGGACGGCGCGGACCTCCGCCTCCTCCCGCTCGTCGAGGCGGCGCAGCTCGCGGACGTACTCCTCTTCCACCTTCCGCACCTCTTCCGGGTCGCCCCGGAGCCACGCCTTCTCCACGTTCTGCCGGTGGAGGATCTCCATCTCGGCCCGCTTCGCCCGGTAGCGGCGGCGGATCTCCGCGATCCGCTCCTTCTGTCCCTCGGTCAGCGGGGTTCCCTCCCCCTTCCCTTCCCGGGCCCGCAGCTTCTCGAGGGCGATCTCCCAGGCCGACTTCAGCTCGTCGTCCGCCATCGCCAGCACCTCCTCCTGCCGGTGGGTGTCCCGGGAACGTCCCGGACGCCCCCCGATTCTCGAGAACCGTCCTCTCCCCCGCAAGGCCCGCCGCACCGGGCCGGGCCGCGGACCGCGCCGGGCGGAAACCCGCGCCAACCTTGCCGCTTTCCGGGGGCCCATGGTACGGTCGCCGCGTTCGCACCCTGCCGAGGTGATCCCGTGACGCACGCCCTCGTTCCCCTCGCGGCCGGAGGGACCGATGTCCTGCGCCTCGTCCTCGAGGCCGGTCCCGTCGCCAAGCTGGTCCTGTTGCTCCTGCTCGTCGCCTCCGTGATCTCCTGGGGGATCATCGTCGAGCGGTCGCGCTTCTTCCGGGCGGCCTCCCGGGAGACCCGGGCGTTCCTCGCCCGGTTCCACGGGGGGGCACGCCTCGCCGAGCTCCGGGACCTGGCCGAGCGGTGGTACCGCTCGCCGGTCGTGTCCCTGTTCAAGGCGGCCTTCCACGAGGTCAGCCAGCTCTCCCTCGAGGCGGGAGGCGCCGGGGTCGGGCGGGCCCTCGACGAGGACGCGATCGCCGACGTCCAGCGGATGATGGAACGGACCGCCGCCGCCAACACCCGGGACCTCGAGCGTTCCCTCACGTTCCTCGCGACGACCGCCAGCACGGCGCCGTTCATCGGGCTGTTCGGCACGGTCTGGGGGATCATGGGGGCGTTCCACCGGATCGGCATGACCGGGGCCGCCTCCCTCGAGACGTACGCCCCCGGCATCGCCGAAGCCCTGATCGCGACGGCGGCCGGCCTGTTCGCGGCGATCCCCGCGGCGGTCGCCTACAACTCGTTCCTCCGGCAGGTGCGGATCATGGGGATCGAGATGGAGGAGTTCCAGTACGACTTCGTCCACCTGCTGCAGAAGCGGCGGCGGAGGGTCGGCTGACGATGGCCCCGGGGCGCCGGGACGCGGGCCGCGGGGCCCTCGCGGAGATCAACGTCACGCCCCTCGTGGACGTGATGCTCGTCCTGCTGATCATCTTCATGGTCTCGGCCCCGATGCTCACCCGTGGCATCGACGTGAACCTGCCCCGGGCGGCGTCGTCGTCGATCATCGAGGAGGACCGGGTGACCGTGACGGTCCGCCGGGACGGCCAGTTCCTCGTCGAGGGCCGCCCGGTGGTCGACGCGATGCTGGTCGACGAGGTGCGGAAGGCGGGAGGCGGCCGCGCGGACGTGGCGGTCTACCTCGAGGGGGACGCCCGGGTCGCCTACGGGCGCGTCCTCGCCGCGATGGACGCCCTGCGCGAGGCCGGGATCGAGCGGGTCGCCCTGGTGACGGAACCGCTCCCGGGGCCCCCGGGGGAGCGCTGAGCGGTGTCCCGGCCCGTCGTCCGGGTCCGCGTCCACCTCCCGGCGCGGGAGGAGCTGCTGGCCTTCTCGGTGTCCGTCTTCGGCCACGCCCTCCTCCTCGCCGCGATCCTCGGCCTCGGGGCCGGCCGGGCGCCCGCCGGGCCGCCGCGGAAGGTGCTCTCGGTGCGCCTCGCCGCGGTGCCCCGGACCCCGACGACCCCGGCCGCCCGGAAACCAGGCAATCCGCCCGCGACACGGGCGAAACCGAAGCCACCCCCCCGGAAGAAGAAGCGCCGCACGAGGCGCACCCGTCCCCGGGCTCCCCGCAAGGTCGAGACCCGCCCGGAGGCCGGGGCCACCGCCCGGCCGAAGAAGTTGCCGCGGCAGGAACCGCCGCCCCCGGAACCCGCCCCGCCCGCCGAGCCCGGGAGCGGGGCGGAAGCGAAGGCGAAGACCGGTCCCGCCCTTCCCGAGGGGCCGATCTCCGGGGGGGTCGCCGGCCTCCAGACCGACGAGCCCCTGACCGCCGACTGGTACGTGGGGCTGGTCGTCGCCCGGCTCCAGGAGGCGTGGCGGGACCGCCCGGTCCTCCCTGCCGGGTCGCCCCCGCGACGGGTGGTCGTCGGCTTCACGATCCACCGGGACGGACGGGTGACCGACGTCCGCGTCGAGATCCCCTCCGGCTACACTCCCCTCGACACCTCGGCGATCCGGGCGGTCGCCTCCCTCGGGCGGCTGCCACCCCTGCCCCGCTCGTACGGAAAGGAGCGACTCGGTGCGCGCTTCGTGTTCGAACTCCTGCCCCCCGGGCCGTGACCGGCGCCCGCCGGGCCCGGCGGGGCTCGCGATCTTCCTGCTCCTGGCGCTGGCCACGATCCCCGCGCCGGCGGGAGAGCCCGAGGAGCTGACCGGGGTGATCTCCGCCCGGGCGAGCGCCCGGGTCTCCCTCGCGGTCCCCCCGACCGTCGCTCTCGGGAACGCGCCCCTCGCCGCGGCCGCCGAGGCCGGGGAGGTGCTCCGGGCCGACCTGGACTTCTCCGGCTGGTTCGGCCTGCTCGATCCCCGGGGAGAAGGCCGGATCCCGCCGGAGCGCCTCGCCGACCCGGCCGCCTGGCGGGAGGTGGGGGCCGCCTACCTCCTGACAAGCACGCTCGAGGTGACCGGCGACCGGGCGCGGCTGGCCGTGCGGCTCCTCGAGACCGGGGGCGGCAGCCTGCTCCTCGGGAAGACCTGGGGTGGCCGCTACCCGGCCGACCTGCGCCGGCTCGCCCACGCGGCCTCCGACGCGGTCACCGAGGCCCTGACGGGACGCCCGGGCATCGCCCGCACCCGGATCGCCTTCGTCGCCCGGGTCGGCGAGGCGAAGGAGATCTACCTGATGGACTACGACGGGGCGCGCGTCCGGCGCCTGACCAGCACCGGGGCGATCAACCTCTCCCCGGCATGGTCCCCGGATGGCCGTCGCCTCGCGTTCCTCTCGTTCCTCGGCCGGCGGCCCTCGATCTACATCCTCGACGAGAAGAGCCGGGTCGTCACCCTGCACCCCCGCGGGGGCGACCTGAACTCGGCGCCCGACTTCTCGCCGGACGGCCGCACCCTCGCCTTCTCCTCCGACCGGGACGGCAACGTCGAGATCTACCTCTACGACCTCGCGACCGGGCGGGAGACCCGCCTCACCCGGAACCCGGCGATCGACGCCAACCCGGCCTGGTCCCCCTCGGGCCGGGAGATCGCCTTCACCTCCGACCGGACCGGTTCTCCCCAGGTCTGGATCATGTCGGTGGACGGCACCCACGTGCGCCGCCTGACCTGGGAGGGCCGGTACAACGAGTCGGCGGCCTGGTCCCCCGATGGCGGGCGGATCGCCTTCGTCAGCCGCGTCGCCGGCCGGTTCGAGATCGTCGTCCACGACCTGGCCACCGGGAAGGAGACGATCATCACGTCCGGTCCCGGCAACAAGGAGAACCCGCGCTGGGCCCCGGACGGGCGCCACCTGGTCTACGCCTGCGACGCTTCCGGCACGTGGGACATCTACACGATCCGCGACGACGGAACCGACGTCCGGCGGCTGACCCGGGGCCTCGCCGCGCAGACGCCGGACTGGTCCCCCCTGCGCCGCTGACGCCGGGGGCCGACCCATGCAGGTAGAATGAACGGACCCCGCTGACGGATCTCCCGGAGGAAACCGATGCCCGACCTTCGTCCCGACCGGATCCCGCTCCTGCTCCTCGCTTCCCTCTTCCTGGCCGGCTGCGCGTCCCGCCCGGCGATCGTCGAGACCACGATCCCGCCGGCGGAGCCCGTCGCCGGCGCCGCCGAGGAAGGCACCACGCCTTCCGGGGCCGCGCCGTCGGGCACGGCGGGAAAGCAGGAGAAGGAAGGCCTGGCCGCCGAGGGGTTCGAGGAAGCCCCCCTGGCGGCAGAAGACCTGGGGAACGAGGAGGCCCGGCTCGCGACCCTGGACGAGAACTCCCTGCGCCAGATTCTCCAGCCGATCTACTTCGCGTTCGACTCCTCCGCGCTCTCCGAGACGGCCCTGCGCACCCTGGAGCGGAACGCGGCCTGGCTGCGCCAGCACCCCGACTGGAAGGTCCGGGTGGAGGGCCACTGCGACGAGCGGGGCACCTCGGAATACAACCTCGCCCTCGGCGCCCGGCGGGCCCGGCGGGTGAAGGAGCAGCTGGTCCGCCTCGGGATCTCGCCGGAACGGATCGAGACGATCTCCTACGGCGAGGAGCGGCCGGTGGACCCGGGCCACGACGAGGCGGCCTGGTCGAAGAACCGCCGGGCGGAGTTCGTGCTGATCCGCCCGGACGGGCGCTGAGGAGGACCCGGACGATGCGCGTTCCCGGCCCTGCGTCCCTCGTCCTCGCCGCATCCCTCGGCTTCCTGGTCGCCGGTTGCGCCACCACGATGCCGGGCGCGGCGCCGACCACCGGTTCCGCGGAGATCCGCGACCAGCTCTTCAAGCTCCAGAAGGACTCCGCCCGGATCCTCGAGAAGGTCGAGGCCCTCTCGGAGAAGGCCTCCGCCGACGGGGCGACCCCGGCCTGCGCCGAGGCGGCGAGCAAGGTCGACGACCTGGCGACCGAGGTCCGGGCCCTCGAGGAGCAGGTCCTCGCCACCCAGCGGCGTCTCGACGAGCTGTTCAGCGAGGTCCGGGCCCTGCGCCGGGCCGTCCCCACCGGGTGGGCGGCGGCCCCCCCCGCCCCGGCGCCCGTCACGGGCGGCACGGACGAGGGGGCATCCGCCGCGGCTTCCGAAGGGCAGCAGGCGAGCGCGGCGGCCGGGGAAACCGCGGGCGGCGAGCAGGCCGCGCGGGCCGGCGACACGACGCCGAAGTCCCCCGGGGAGAGCCCGGTCGACGTCTTCAACCGGGCCTACGCGGACTTCTCCCAGGGGCACTACGAGCTGGCCCTCGCGGGTTTCCAGCGGGTGCTCCAGCTCGACCCGAACGGCCCCCTCTCCGACGACGCCCAGTACTGGATCGGCGAGACCTGGTACGCGATGCAGAAGTACCCCGAGGCGGCGGCGGCGTTCGACCACCTGATCTCCGCCTGGCCCCGGTCGGACCACCTGCGGGCGGCCCACCTCAAGAAGGGGCTGGCGCTCTTCGAGGGGCGGCGGACGACCGAGGGCGCGATCGAGCTCCAGGAGCTGATCGAGACCTGGCCCGGCTCCGACGAGGCGCGGATCGCCGAGGACTACCTGAAGCGGAAGGGCATCCTCCAGGACTGAGGCCCGCCGGCCGTCCGGGTGCGCCGATCGCCCGGATCGTGGCAGAATCCCGGGTCGCCCCGGCCGGGGAGAGCCCGGCCGTCCCTGGAGGGGAACGATGCCCTACGCCCGACCCCGCGGCGAGCACCGCTTCGCCGAGACCGAGCGCCGCATCCTCGAGTCCTGGAAGGAGAAGGACGTCTTCCGCCGCTCCCTGGCGCTGCGGGAGGGTGGTCCCCGGTTCGTCTTCTACGAGGGCCCCCCGACCGCCAACGGCCTGCCGCACAACGGCCACGTCCTGACCCGGGTGATCAAGGACCTGTTCCCCCGGTTCCGGGCGATGCGCGGGTACGACGTGCCCCGGAAGGCCGGCTGGGACACTCACGGACTCCCGGTGGAGGTGGAGGTCGAGAAGGAGCTCGGGATCCACGGGAAGGACGAGATCGAGCGGTACGGTGTCGAGCCGTTCACGAAGCGGTGCATCGAGTCGGTCTTCCGTTACACCGAGGAGTGGGAACGGCTGACCGAGCGGATCGGGTTCTGGATCGACCTCTCCGACGCCTACGTCACCTTCCACCGGTCCTACGTCGAGTCGGTCTGGTGGGCCCTCTCCGAGCTCCACCGGAAGGGGCTCCTCTACCGGGGCCACAAGGTCGTCTGGTGGTGGCCCCAGGGAGGCACGGCCCTCTCCTCGGCCGAGGTCGGACTCGGGTACCGGGAGGTCGACGACCCGGAGGTGATCGTCCGGTTCGCCAGCCGCTCCCGGCCCGGGGTCAGCTACCTCGCCTGGACGACCACCCCCTGGACCCTCCCGAGCAACGTGGCCCTCGCCGTCCGGCCGGACATGGAGTACGTGCTCGCCGAGGTGGGCGACGGCGAGGGTGGCAGGGAGAAGGTCATCGTCGCGGCGCCGCTGGCCGAGCAGGTGCTCGCCGGCCGCGAGTGGCGCGAGCTCGAGCGGTTCCCCGGCCGGGCCCTGGTCGGCGAGGCCTACGAGCCGCTCTTCCGCTACGCGGAGCCCGAGGGCGGGAAGGCGTACGAGATCCTGGCCGCCGACTTCGTCGGTTCGGACCAGGGGACCGGTATCGTCCACGTGGCGCCCGCCTTCGGCGAGGACGACTTCCGCGTCGCCCGGGAGAACGGGTTCGGGTTCCTCCAGCTCCTGCGGGACGACGGAACGTTCCCCCCGGAGGTCACCGACTTCGCCGGCCGGTACTGCA
Organism: Acidobacteriota bacterium; assembly: GCA_027064265.1. Taxonomy (GTDB): domain Bacteria; phylum Acidobacteriota; class Polarisedimenticolia; order J045; family J045; genus JAMOQA01. Next base: position 219 of record JAMOQA010000462.1, on the reverse strand, counting down.
AGGAGGCCGACCGGGACATCGTCCGGCTCCTCCGGGCCCGCGGCGCGGTCTTCCGCGAGGGGACGTACCGCCACGACTATCCCTTCTGCTGGCGGGCGAAGGACGACCCGCTGATCCAGTTCGCCCGTCCCGCCTGGTTCATCCGCACCACGGCCCTGGTCGACCGGGCGATCGAGAACAACCGGGCGGTCAACTGGCTGCCGGAGAACATCCGCGAAG
>JAMOQA010000461.1 GCA_027064265.1 Acidobacteriota bacterium | reverse complement strand
GCTGAAGAGCCAGGCGGAGGCCCGCTACGACGAATCGGTCCTCGAGCCGCCGCCGGACGAGGCCGCCGAGGGCGGCGGTCCGGGCGGGGCGGCGCGGGACCCGGTCTACTGGAAGGCGGTGGAGCTGGTGGTCCGCACCGGGCAGGCGTCGACCTCGTTCCTCCAGCGGAAGATGCAGCTCGGGTATTCCCGGGCCGCCCGCATCGTCGACCAGCTGGAGGAGGACGGGATCGTCGGGCCCCAGCAGGGGTCGAAACCGCGGCAGGTGCTGGTCGGGCCGGAGTTCCTCGACCGGATGCGGCAGATGGGAGAAGACGGGGAGATCTGACGACCCGCTACTCGCCCCCCTTCCCTTCCAGGATCTCGAGGGCCGCCTCGGCGGCCGCCTGCTCGGCGCGCTTGATCGCCGACCCGGTGCCGCTCGCGACCGGCTTCCCCTCGACGAGGACCTCCACCGTGTACTCCCGGTCGTGGTCCGGCCCCCGGGCGTCGATCACCCGGTAGACCGGCAGCGGCAGGCCCTTCCCCTGCAGCCATTCCTGGAGACGGGTCTTCGGGTCCCCGCTCCTGGCCTCCGGCCCCGGCAGGGAATCGATCTTCTTCCCGAAGAGCCGCCGCACGAGGGAGCGGACCGGGCGGATCCCGCCGTCGAGGTAGATCGCGCCGACCACCGCCTCGAAGGTGTCGGCGAGGATGGTCGGCTTCCTGCGGCCCCCGCTCCTGTCCTCCCCCTTGCCGAGGAGGAGGTACTCGCCGAGCCCGAGGGACCGGGCCTCCCGGGCGAGGCTCCGCGTGTTGACCAGCGCGGCCCGGAGGCGGGTCATCCCTCCCTCGTCCAGGTCGTCGCGCCGCCTCAGGATCCGCTCGGCGACCAGGAAGCCGAGCACCGCGTCCCCGAGGAACTCCAGGGGCTCGTTCGATGCCGGCTCCTCTCCCGACTCGTGGAAGTACGACCTGTGGACCAGCGCCCGGTGGAGCAGCCCACGATCCCGGAACCGGTATCCGAGCGCTTCCTCCAGTGTCGCCAGCCGTTCGTCCCTCTCCGCACCCCGTCGCACGCCAGTCGATCCTCCCGGGTCGAAACCCCCTTCCGGCCGCACCATTCTACCGGGATCTGGCCCGCGGTCACGGCGGGGGTATCCTTGGAGCATGCACAGCCGTGTCAGTCTCCTGCTCGTCGCCGTCCTCCTGGGAGCCGCGCTCCCCTCCGTCGGCGCGCCCCCGTCCCGGTCGCTCGCCGGGGCCCGGGCGCCGGAGGGCTGGCCGCCCCTCCCGCCGGGCACCCGGACGCTCCTGCTGCTCACCGGCGCGGACCTCGGGCACTGGGAACCGCGGAAGTGTTTCAACAACAACGGCGGCATCCTGTATCGCCTCGGCCTCGACGAGTGGCTGTTCGACCACGAGCCCGGCATCGACTGGCACTGGATCTCGACCGGCGACGTCCTGTCCCTCGAGCTCGAGAACCCGGCCGTGCGGGTACCCCGGGAGATCTACGAGGGACTCGCCCGCATCGGCTACGACGTGGTCGGCGTGGGGTTCCGGGACCTGCAGCTCCTCGGTCCCTT
>JAMOQA010000460.1 GCA_027064265.1 Acidobacteriota bacterium | reverse complement strand
GCACCGAACGAAAGGGGGGGAAGGTTCCGCGAAAATCAGGGGTGTCGCCGATGCCGCAGCTCGTCGAGGGCGGCGGCCAGGTACCGGTACTCGTCGACGTGGTTGTAGGCCTGGGCGGCGATGCGGATCCAGCGGGTGGCGTCGTCGGGCCAGGAGATCACCGGGACCTCGATGCCGTACCGCTCGAAGAGGGCGTCGTGGAGCGGGTCCAGGTGCGGGGCGGTCGCGGCGTCCGGGGCGGGAAGCCCGTCCGGCAGGCGCACCGCGGCGAGCGAGCCGACCATCGAGCCGGGGCAGGGGGGCGCGGTGCCGAGGGCCTCGCAGAGGATCTCCCGGGCGCGCAGCGCGAGGGTCCGGTTGCGGGCGCGGAGCCCCGCGATCCCGCCCGCGACCAGCCCCCCGAGGAAGTCGAGGGCGGCCGGGATCGAGAGGACCGCCGTCGGGTCGTCGGTGCCGGTCCACTCGAAGAGCGCGTGGAACCGGGACTGCCCGGGCCGCCGCCGTGCCCACCCGTGGCTGATCGTCCCGGGGAAGACCCGGTCCCTCCACCGTTCCGCGACGACGAGGAACGCCGCCCCCTTCGGCGTGCAGAGCCACTTGTGGGCGTTGCCGGTCCAGAACGACGCCCCGAGCCGGTCGAGATCCAGGTCGACCATGCCGGGGGCGTGGGCCCCGTCGACCAGCACCGGGATTCCCCGGTCCTCGAGGGGGCGGACGATCTCCTCCGCCGGCAGGACCATCCCGGTCGGGCTGGTCACCTGGTCGAGCAGGACGAGGCGCGTTTCCCCCGTGACCGCCGAGAGGATCGCGTCCACCGCTGCCCCGGGATCCGCGAGCGGGAAGGGAACCCGGGCCTCGCGCACCCGCAGCCCGCACCGCTCCGCGAGCCAGGTCACCGCGTTCCGGCAGGCGGGGTAGACGTGGTCGAGGACCAGCACCCCGTCCCCGGGACGCAGCCAGGGGTCCGTGCCCCCCGGTCCCGGCATGGCCAGGGAGCGGAGCACCGTGTTGACGCCGGTCGTCGCGTTCGGGACGAAGACCAGGGCTGCCGGGTCGCACCCGAGAAAGACCGCCGCCCGGCGCCGCGTCGCCTCGAGCAGGTCCGGGTAGTCGCGGCTGAAGAAGCGCACCGGCTCCGCCTCGAGGCGGGCGCGCAGCTCCTCCTGGGCCGCGAGCACCGGCCGCGGGCAGGCGCCAAAGGATCCGTGGTTGAGGAACACCACCCCCGGGTCCAGGGGCCAGTACCGCCGCAGGGGGCCGGGGGCGGGACGCTTGATCACCGGCGGGCCCGGGGCCGCGTCAGCCGAAGATCCGCCGCCACCAGGGAAGCTTCCCCTCGGCCTTCAGGCGCTTCTTCTCCTGCTGCAGCCACATCTTCTCGAGCCAGGCCTCGCCGGCGGGCTCGTGGCAGTCCTTGTACTTCTTGCCCGATCCGCAGGGACAGGGGTCGTTGCGGCCGACCTTGAGGATCCGCTTGGGGGCCGGCTTGTAGTTGAAGCCCGGCCAGACGACCCGCGAGGTTCCCTTCCCGGTCTTCTTGCCCATCGTCACCTTCCTTCCGGCCCGCCGGGGAGCGCCGGCCGCGGGGGAACGGGGGCGGCCGGCCCGGCGCCGCGGGGCGGAGAGCGCTCCATCATCGCCCCGGCCCGCCCGGCGGCCAAGCGGGGCCCGGACGGGAGCGGTGCCCACAAAGGTACGGCGAGGCGGGGACCGGGGCATGATCCCGCCCGCGCTCCCGGCGCGGGGCCGGGGCGGGCAGGAAAAAGAGCCCCGGCCCGGGGGGGAGGATCGGGCCGGGGCGTGGCGGGAGGGGCGGTCGCACAGGGGGGAGTGGAGGTACGGGCCCTCCCGCCGCCTGGCAGTTGGTCGCGAACATCATGGAACCATCCCGGGGAAAGATGCAAGGGCTCCCGGGAACGCCCGCCGGACGGGCGCCACCGGGGTCCCCGGGGCTACCATTGCCGGCCGATGGAGACCCGCGCGCACGAGGGGCAGGGGCCGGCCATCGAGGCCCGGGGGCTGGTCAAGCGCTACCCGGGGGTCCTCGCGGTCGCGGGGGTGGACCTCCGGGTCCGCCCGGGGGAGTGTCTCGGCCTCCTCGGGCCGAACGGGGCCGGGAAGACGACCACCGTCGAGATGCTCGAGGGGCTGCTCCGGCCGGACGCGGGGGAGGTGAGACTGTTCGGCGTGCCGTGGGGGGCCGGGAAGGACCGCCACCTCCGGGAGCGGATCGGCGTCCAGCTCCAGGAGAGCCGGTTCCCGGAGAAGCTGAAGGTGATCGAGCTGGTGCGCCTCTTCCGCAGCTTCTACCGGGAGGGGAGGGACGAGGAGGAGGTCCTCGAGCTGGTCGGCCTCCTGGGCAAGCGGGACGCCCGGTCCGGGAACCTCTCCGGCGGCCAGCGCCAGCGCCTCTCCCTCGCCTGCGCCCTCGTCGGCGACCCGCGGGCGCTCTTCCTCGACGAGCCGACCACCGGTCTCGATCCCCAGGCTCGGCGCCGCACCTGGGAGATCGTCGAGGCCTTCCGGGCGGAGGGCGGGGCCGTCCTGCTGACCACCCACTCGATGGAGGAGGCGGCCCGGCTCTGCGACCGGGTGGCGATCATGGACCGGGGCCGGATCCTCGCCGAGGGATCGCCCGGGGAGCTGGTCGAGGCCCTCGGCGCCGACCGGGTCGTCCTTCTCGAGGCCGAGGGCCCGGTGGAGGCCGCCGACCTCGCGGACCTGCCGTCCGTCCGCCGGGTGACCCGCCGGGGAGAAGGGTTTCTCCTGGCGGTCGGCGAGATCGCGCCGTTCCTGCCGGCGCTGCTCGAGCGGTTCGCCGCCCGGGGCGCGCGGCTGCGGCGTCTCGCGATCCACCAACCCACCCTCGAGGACGTCTTCCTCGAGCTGACCGGGCGCTCCCTGCGGGACGACGGGGCCGAGGTTGCCCGGCGGGCGGCCCGGGAGGCGGCGCGATGAACGGGTCCGCCCGGGGCCTCCGGCTCGCCCTGCGCCGGAATCCCCTCGTCCAGCTGACCCTCGCCCGGCTCCGGGAGTTCGCCCGCGAGCCGGAGGCGGTCTTCTGGGTGTTCGTCTTCCCGGTGCTCCTGACCCTCGCGCTGGGGATCGCCTTCCGGGACCCGGACCCGGCGACCGGCGAGCGATACATCGAGTTCCTGCTCCCCGGCCTCGTCGGACTGAACATCATGGGTTCCGGGATGTGGGGAATCGGTTTCCCGGTCGTCCAGGCCCGCCGGCAGCACCTGCTCAAGCGGTTCCGGACCACGCCGATGCGCCGGGCCGACTTCCTCGCCGCCTACGGCCTCTCCCGGCTCCTGTTCCTGGTCGCGGAGGTGATCGCCCTCTTCGGCTTCGGGTGGCTCTTCTTCGGCGTCGCCGTTCGCGGATCCTGGCTCGCCCTCGCGGTCGTCTGCCTCGCCGGTTCGCTCGGGTTCCAGGGGCTCGGGCTGCTCGTCGCCGCCCGGCCCCGGTCCGTCGAGGTGGTCTCCGGCTGGATGAACTTCGTCATGCTGCCGATGTGGCTGCTCTCGGGAACCTTCTACGACTGGCACCGGTTCCCGGCCTGGCTCCATCCGGCGATCCGGGCCCTCCCGCTCACCGCCCTCAACGACGCCCTGCGCGCCGTCGCGAACCACGGGGCGGGCCTTTCCGCCGTGCTCCCGGAGACCCTGCTGCTCCTCGCCTGGGGCGCGGTCTCCTTCGCGCTGGCCGTCCGCCTCTTCCGCTGGACCTGAGCCCCGTTGCGGCGGAAGCCGAGGGCGGGGATCATGGTTCCCCGCGGGGGGCGGCGGAGCCCCCCGGAGCCCCCGGAACAGCTCGGAAAGGAGGTTCCGATGCCGGTCGCCGATTACGAGACCTACTGCCGGATGCTGGAGAACGCGTACGAGGGGAAGTTCGCCTACCCCGCGATCAACATCAGCTCGATGGTCACCGCCAACGCCGTCCTGATGGCGTTCCAGGAGATGCGGTGCGACGGGATCATCCAGGTCTCCCTCGGGGGCGGGAAGTTCGCCTCCGGGCAGGGCATCGGCGACTCCGCGTTCGGGGCGCTGGCCCTCGCGGAGTACATCCACCGGGCGGCGGAGAAGTACGACGTCTACGTCGCGCTCCACACCGACCACTGCCAGCCGGACAAGGTCGACAGCTTCCTGGTCCCGCTGATCGAGGAGACGGAACGGCGCCGGGCGCAGGGCCTTCCGAACCTCTTCAACAGTCACATGTTCGACGGGTCGTCCCTGCCCCTCGAGGAGAACCTCGCCATCGCCGAGAAGCTGATGGAGCGGTGCGCGAAGAACGAGATCATCCTCGAGGTCGAGGTGGGCGTCGTCGGCGGCGAGGAAGACGGCGTCAGCAACGAGGGCGCCCCGAGCCATCGCCTGTACACGAACCCGGACGAGATGGTCGAGGTCCACCGCCGGCTCTCGAAGATCGGCGGCGGGAAGTACATGCTCGCCGCGACCTTCGGCAACGTGCACGGGGTCTACAAGCCGGGGCACGTCAAGCTGAAGCCCTCGATCCTCAAGGACGGCCAGGACGCGCTGAAGAAGGAGTTCGGCGACGACGCCCACTTCTGGCTGGTCTTCCACGGCGGGTCCGGGTCGAGCCGGGAGGAGATCCACGAGACCCTCGAGTACGGCGTCGTCAAGATGAACGTCGACACCGACACCCAGTACGCCTTCACCCGGCCGGTCGTCGACCACATGTTCAAGAACTACGACGGCGTCCTGAAGATCGAGGGGGAGGTCGGCAACAAGAAGGTCTACGACCCGCGGTCGTACCTCAAGAAGGCCGAGCGCTCGATGGCCGACCGGGTCAAGCAGGCCGTCGAGGACCTCCGCGCCGCCGGCACGACGCTCTACAAGTAGGGGCGCAGCGTGCTGCGCCCGGGTCGCCCGCAGGGCGACCATGATGGCGGCGCTTCGCGCCGCCCGGGTCGAGCACGCTCGACCCCTACGCGTCACGCGTCTCGCGGGTTCCGGCAAGGGCGCAGCGTGCTGCGCCCGGGTCGCCCGCAGGGCGACCATGATGGCGGCGCTTCGCGCCGCCCGGGTCGAGCACGCTCGACCCCTACGTGATCGCGTTGAGCGCGGGAGCGCACTGAACGCGTCGCGGGCGCGGATTGCCCCGGGTCCGGGCGGGACCGATATTGCCCGGGGAAGGTCCGCGGGGCCGGTGCGTCCCGCGGAGGGGTGACGTCGGGCCCGCGTCGCGCGGAGGGAGCGCGGTGCAGCGGGCGATCCTCCTCGACCGGGACGGAACGATCCTCGTCGAGCGGCACTACCTCGCCGACCCGGCGGGCGTGGAGCTGTTGCCCGGGGCCGCGGAGGGCCTGCGCGGGCTCGCCCGCCTCGGTCCCCTCGTCGTCGTGACCAACCAGTCGGGCCTCGCCCGGGGTTACTTCGACCGGGCCACCCTCGAGGCGATCCACGCCGAGATGCGCCGGCAGCTGGCCGCCCACGGGGTCGAGCTGGCCGCCATCGAGGTCTGCCCCCACCACCCGGACGACGGGTGCGCATGCCGCAAGCCCCGGCCCGGCCTCGCCCTGCGCGCGGCCGCGCGCCTGGGGTTCGACCCGGTCCGCGCCATCGTGATCGGCGACAAGGCGTGCGACGTGGGGCTCGGGCGGGCGATCGGCGCGACGACCATCCTGGTGCGGACCGGCTACGGTGCCCGGGAGGAGGCGGCGCGGACCTGCCGGCCCCACCTGGTCGCGGACGACCTGCGCGAGGCCGCCGAGCTGGCCCTCGCCTGGGACCGGGCGGCCGCGGCGCTGCCCCTCCCCGCCGCCGGTCCCGATGCGCCGGGAGAGGTGCCCGCATGACCGTCCCGGGGACCGCGGTGATCCTCGCGGGAGGGAAGGGGACCCGGCTCGCCGGGATCGTCGACGACCGGCCGAAGCCGCTGGCGGAGGTCGCCGGCCGGCCGTTCCTCGAGTGGCTCCTCCTCGCCCTCCGGGCCCGGGGGATTCGCCGGGCGCACCTGCTCGGGGGCCACCTGGGCGACCGGCTCGCGGCCTGGGCCTCCGGGGCGGGCGAGCGTCTCGGCGTCGCCCTCGCGGTGACGGTGGAGCCCGAGCCGCTGGGGACGGGGGGCGCCCTGCGCCTCGCCCTCGAGGAGGTCGCCGGCGACCCGCTCCTCGTCCTGAACGGCGACTCCCTCTGCCCGCTCCCCCTGGCGGCGCTGGCGGAACGGCACCGGGCGAGCGGGGCGGCGGCCACCCTGCTCGCCGTCCGGGTGCCGGACGCCTCCCGGTTCGGGACCCTGGTGCTCGACGAGCGGGACCGGGTGCGGGAGTTCCGCGAGAAGGACCCCATGGGCGGCCCCGGCCTCGTGAACGGCGGCGTCTACCTGCTGGCCCGGCGGGTCGTCGAGGAGATCCCCCCGGCAAGGGCCGTCTCCCTCGAGCGCGAGATCCTGCCGGCCCTGGCGGCCCGGGGCGCGCTCGCCGCCCTGCCGGTCGCCGGCAGGCTGCTGGACATCGGGACGCCGGCGTCGTTCCGGGAGGCGGAGCGGCTGGCCCCGGAGCTGGCCGCGGAGGCCGCCGGTGTTCAGGTTCCTCCGGTTCGTGCCGATCAGACGGGGGGGTGACGGGATGGACGACGGAGGCGCCGACACGATGATCATCCGCGCGCGGGCTCCCCTGCGGCTCAGCTTCTGCGGCGGCGGCACCGACCTGCCGCCCTACCCGGAGGAGCGGGGCGGGCTGGTCCTCTCGGCGACGATCGGCCGGTACGCCTGGGCCACCCTCCGCTTCCTGCCGGAGAAGGTCCTGCGGATCCATTCCGTCGACCTGCACACCGGCGGTCAGTACGGCCTCGGGGATCGCCTCGAGCTCGACGGGCACCTCGATCTCGTCAAGGCGGCGATCAACCGGATGCTCCCCGGCGCCCGGGCGGAGGACCTGCCCGGCCTCGAGGTGTACCTGGAGACGGAGGCCCCGGCCGGGTCCGGCCTGGGGGGATCGTCGGCGCTCGTCGCCGCGCTCCTCGGGGCCATGGCCGAGTGGCGCCGCCACCGCTACGACAAGTACGAGTTCGCCCACATGGCCTGGGAGGTGGAGCGGCTCGACGTGGGCGTGCCCGGTGGCATGCAGGACCAGTACGCGGCGGTCTTCGGCGGGTTCAACCTGATCGAGTTCTACGGGCCCGGCCAGGTCGTCGTGAACCCGCTGCGGATCGACCCCCAGGTGATCGACGAGCTGCAGTACAACCTGCTCCTCGTCTACGTCGGCCGGCGCCGGCCGGGGAACGTCATCGAGGACCAGGTCCGTGGCTACCGGGAACGCCGCGCGGAAGTCCGCGCGGCCCTCGACCGGATCCGGGAACTGACCGTCGCCGCCAAGCGCGCGCTGCTCCGCGGCCGGCTCCAGGAGTTCGGGGAGATCCTCCACGAGGCGTGGTTGGCGAAGAAGCGGACCGCGTCCACGGTGACGACCCCTTTCGTCGAGGAGGCCTACGAGGAGGCCCGGCGCCTCGGGGCGATCGGCGGGAAGATCAGCGGCGCCGGGGGCGGCGGGTACATGTTCCTGCTCTGTCCCTGGACCCGGAAGCAGGCGATCGCCGACCGGCTGCGGGCGATGGGCGGCGAGGTGTCGTCGGTCTCCTTCGAGCCGGGCGGTCTCCGGGCGTGGCGTTTCAAGGAGCCCCTCGCCTGCCGGCCGCTCCCCGGGGAGACGACGGCCGTCGCCGTCGCCGAGGAGCTGGCTCCCGCCTGAGCGCCGGCGCGTCGGACGGCCGAACGAGAGCGAACGGCGGGCCCGCGGGCCCGCCGTTCTCGTCGGGGGATCGCCCCGGCGGGACCGCTACGCCGGCGCCGGGGCGGTCGTCCGGGCCCGGAGGCCCGCCGGCTCCCGGAGGGACCGGTCGCCCTGGCCGGGGACCGGCCGGTCGGTGACGCCGGGGGCGAGGGCGATCGCGGAGACGCGGGCCAGCCGCGCCTCGTCGTGCCGCCCGAGTCGCTCGAGCGCCTCCGCCCGGACCTCCAGCAGGCGACGCCCGAGGAGGCCTCCCGGCCGGAGACGCCATTCCTCGAGGTAGTCCAGCGCCTGCAGGACCTCCTCGTCGCGCCGGGCCCTCGCGAGGAGCACCGCCTCGAGGAGCAGCGAGCGGGCCGCCAGGTGACCCCGCGGCCAGAGGCCGGGCAGGGTTTCCCGCACCAGCGAGGTCCGCATCGTCGCGAGCGTCGCGAGCGCTTCGTCCGTCCGGCCCGCGGCCAGGGCGTCCTCGGCCGCGATGGCGAGGACGACCGGGTTGCGCGGCGCCAGCGCGAGCGCCTCGCGGATGCGTTCCCGGGCCAGCTCCCGGCGGCCCGCGGCGGCCAGGACCCGGTACGAGGCCGCCAGGGTCTCGGCGAGCAGCCCCCGGCGCCATTCCTGGCCGCCCACCCCGGTTTCCTTCCGCCAGCGCTCGACCGCCTCCGGTTCGAGGCGGGCGAGGACGACGTCGCGGAAGCCGGGAGCGGTCTCGACCTGGACCT
>JAMOQA010000459.1 GCA_027064265.1 Acidobacteriota bacterium | reverse complement strand
CCCTGGACCGGTGGGGCCGGTACGGCGTCCTGGGCGTGGCGGCTCTCTGGGTCTCGATGCTGCTCGCCCTCGGCTCCGCGGCGCACTACGTCTGGAAGGCCGTCCGGATCGCGCCGGACCTGCTCGTGGAAGGCGCGGGGGACGAGCGGAGAGGAGAACGATGAGACGCCCGGAGGCGACCTTCCTCGGGATCGGTGGCGAGCTGGTATCCGGCCGCCGGGAAGAACGAAACGGGCCCTGGCTCGGCGCCCAGCTGGGTCCCCTGGGGGTCGAGCTGACCACCCGCGTCCTCGTCGAGGACGACGAGGACCGGATCGCCGCCGCGGTCGGCGCGGCGCTCGCCTCCGGGTGCGACCTGGTGGTGGTCGCGGGGGGACTCGGCCCCACCGTGGACGATCGAACCCGCCAGGGGGTCGCGAAGGCTCTCGGGGTGCCCCTGGTCGTCGACGAGGGGGTGCTCGCGGCCCTGGAGAAACGGTACCGGGACCGGGGCCTCGAGATGCCCGAGGGCGCGCGGGTGATGGCCCTCCTGCCGGAAGGGGCCGAGCCGGTGCCGAATCCCAAGGGGTCGGCGTCCGGGTTCGTCCTGCGGCATCGCCGGACGATCTTCTTCGGCCTCCCCGGCGTTCCCGCGGAGTTCCGCGCGATGGTCGAACGCTCGCTGATTCCCCGGGTGCGCCGGGAGCTCGCCGGCAGCTCGGTCCTGCTCGCGGGGGCCCTCAGGACCGCCGGGCTCACGGAGGTCGAGGTGGCCCGCCGGGTCGGGGAAGTCCTCCCGGAGGACCCGCGCCTGCGGACCGGTTTCTACGCCCTGCCCGGCGAGGTGGAGGTCGCCCTCGCCGCCCGGGGGGACGACGAGGCGGACGCGCGGGACCTCCTGGAGACGGCGATGGAGAAGGTCGCGGCCGCTCTCGGCGATGCCTGCTACGGCCGGGACGCGACCACGCTGGTCGAGGTCCTCGGCCGCCTGCTCCGGGAACGGGGAGCCCGGCTGGGGGCGGCCGAGTCCTGCACCGGGGGGCTCGTGGCCAAGCGGGTCACCGACCTGCCCGGGGCCAGCGAGTTCTTCGCCGGGGGGATCGTCGCCTACGCCAACGAGGAGAAGACCCGCTTCCTCGGCGTTCCGGAGGCCCTCCTCGACCGGTGCGGGGCCGTCAGCCCGGAAACGGCCCTTGCCATGGCCCGGGGCGCCCGCGAGCGGCTCGGCGTCGAGGTGGCGGTGGCGACCACCGGGATCGCCGGGCCCGGTGGCGGTACCGACACCAAGCCGGTGGGCCTCGTCTACATCGGGCTGACCGACGGAAGCGAGGAGAGGGTGACCCGGCACGTGTTTCCCGGGGACCGGGGGACGATCCGGGCATGGGCGACGACGATCGCCCTCGAGCAGGTGCGGCGGTTGCTGCTCGGGCTCGATCCCCTGGGCGAGGTCTCGGAGGCCGGGGAGGATCGCTGTTGAGCGACTGGCGCCTCTTCGTCGCCGTGCCGGTGCCGGGGGAGACCCTCCGGGCGATGGCCGACTGGATCGCGGAGTGGGGCGCCCGGCGCCGGGGCTGGCGGCCGGTGCGACCCG
>JAMOQA010000458.1 GCA_027064265.1 Acidobacteriota bacterium | reverse complement strand
CGTGTCCCTCCGGGTCCCCGTGGCAGCGGGCGCAGAGGTCGGCGACGTGGGCCGGGGAGGCCGGGGACCCTGGATCGGCCACCGGCAGGATGTGGTGGTTGCCGTGGCAGGCGCTGCAGGCGCTGCGCGCGCCGGGGCCGGTCTCGATCGCGTCGGCGTGGATCGAGTTCTGGTGGAACCCCTCGGCCACGTCCCCGTGGCACTGGGCGCAGTCCACCGGCGCGAGTTCCGGCGGGTGCGGGATCTCGGCGTCGTCGCTCGCCAGGTCCTGGTGGCAGTCTGTGCACGAGAACCCCTCGTGCACCGAGCCCTCGAGGGACTCGGCGGTGACCACCAGGTCCTTCGCCCGGTCCCCGGCGTCGGAGAGGGCATCCGGGTCGGAGTGGCAGGCGAGACACGTGTCGTCGTCGATGGCGAGCACAGGGGATCCCGGGAGGACGACGACCACGGCGAGCGCGGCCATTGCCACGAGGATCCCCCGCCCGCCCAGGCGGGTCTTCCGGTTCACGACGGCTCCTCCCTCGCCCGGACGAGCCGGTGTCGGGTCGCGCCCGGCATCGGCGCCTCCCCGGTCTTCCGGGCTGGATGCACGGTCGCACGCGGCGACCGGCGGCGGGGACCGGCTCCCTCGAAGGTCCCCGCCGGTGGGTCTGGATCGGCCAAGGCTAGCCGGAAAGATACCCTACTTGCAAGTTAGTTAGCGACCTTGACTGCCCGGCTGACTTTTCGGTATGTTTTCCCCGACCGGAGGAGCCATGACCGTATTGATCCACGGGCGTACGTGACGCTTCGTCGCCGGGCGGGCCGGTGCGGTCCGCCGCGTCGCGATGACTGCTCCCCTGGGGCTCGCCGGGGTCGGCGGAGCGCCAAGGGTGGCGTGTGGCTTTCTCCGGTTCCAGGCACCAGCCGGACCCGCATTCTTCCGGGGAGAGTGATCCCCGGGGACACGGCGCTCCCCCGGGGGAGCGCAGGGAGGGAGATCGCATGAAGCGGATCACCATCGGACTGGCGGTGGCCCTGGCCCTCGTCGGGCTGTGGGCCCTCGGACCGCCCACCCGGGCGGCCGATCCACCGGGCCAGGTCTGCGCCGACTGCCACGAGGACCTCGTGGCGTCGTTCGCCGGCACGGCCCACGGGAAGCTCGTGCAGGGGGACTGGTTCGGCCTCTCCCAGGCCTGTGCCTCCTGCCACGGGCCGACCGACAAGCACGTCGAGGAGGCGGACCCGGAGCTGATCCGCCACTTCCCCGGTGACGACCCGGCGAAGGACTCGGCGACCTGCCTCGGCTGCCACGCCTCGGTCAGCCACATGGGAGCGTGGCCCGCCAGCGAGCACGCCCGGGCGGGGCTCTCGTGCATCGACTGCCACGAGATCCATCCCGACCCGGCGGAGCTGAAGGCGGCGGCCCGTCTCGGTCATCGCCCGATGGCGGTTCCGGAGGAGAAGTGCTTCTCCTGCCACCCGGAGGTCCGGGCGGAGACGCGGATGCCCTCGCACCACCCGGTGCTCGAGGGGAAGATGACCTGCGCCTCCTGCCACGATCCCCACGGCGTGACCCCGGGTCTCCTCA
>JAMOQA010000457.1 GCA_027064265.1 Acidobacteriota bacterium | reverse complement strand
TGGCCTGGGTGGCTGCCGGGGCCGGTTACCGGGTGACCGTCGCGTCCCTGGCCCGCCCCGGGGGCCGGGCCACCGCTCTCCATCCCGGTGTCGTGCACGGCCCCGGGCCACCCGTTCCTCCCGTCCGATGGTCCACCCTCCCGGGCCATGCCCTGGCCGCGGCCGGTCGCCGCGCCCGGGAAGGCCGCCGGTTCTTCCACGGGTTTCTCCTCGAGAACGACGACCCGGTCGGCGTGTGCCCGCTGCCCTCCGAGGTGATGCTCGCCGGCGACGACGGTGGCGACCCGGCCCAGCTCGCGTCGTGCCTGGCGGCGGCGGGTTTCCCGGTCGAGATCGACCGGGGCATCGACGGTGTATGCGTGTTGCGGCGGAAGCGGGACGCTCTCCTGCTTCCACGGCGCCTCGTCTTCGCCCTGCTGCGGCGTGCCCGGGCGCTGGGGGCGGAGATCCTCCTGGGGGTCCCGGCGGAGGGCTGGCGCGTGGAGGCGGGAGGAGGCGTCGTCGCCCGCCTGGGCGGCGCGGAGCGCCGCTTCGGGCGCCTCGCATGGACGCCGGACCGCCCGCCCCCCGGGAAGGTCCGTGAGGGTCCCTGGCGGGCGTCGATCGTGCTCCTGCAGGAACGGCAGGCGGGGCCGGAGCCCCTCGACCGCATCCTCCTCGGGCCGGGGGGGATGGCCGTCGTGGCGCCTCACCCGGCGCGGTCGGGCCGGGTGATCCTCGTCCGGCACAGCCGGGTCGATCCGGGGGGCGAGATCGACTGGCCGTCCCTGCCACCGGCCTTCCTTCCGTACCTGGGGAGCGCGCTGCGCCAGCGTCTCGCCGAGGTCTTCGAGGGCCCCCTCGAGCGGGAGTTCTCCCCGGAGGAGCCTCTCGCGGTGCTCTCGGGGCTCGCCCGCTGGCCGATCGCTTCCGTCTTCGGCCTGGCGGCGGACCTGCTCCGGGCATGGGGCGCGGGGCTTCCGGCGGTGCCGGACTAACGGAGCGCGGTTGGTGGTTAGGCGACACGGGCCGGATTTCGGGTATCCTTGCGCGGCCCCTCGACCGGGGGTCAACGCGACGACCTTGAGCAGAGATCCGAGGAGGAGAGAGATGCGTTCCTGCGTGCGATTCCTGGGCCTGCTGGCCCTCGTGCTGGCGATGGCCGTTCCGGCGGCCCTCGCATCCGGTTTCCACATCTACGAGCAGGGGGCCAAGGCGTCCGGCCAGGCCGTGGCGTTCACCGCCCGGGCCGACGACCCTTCCGCGAACTGGTACAACCCGGCGGGGATCGTCTTCCTCGAGGGGAACAACCTGTTCTCCGTCGGCGTCTCGGCCGTCTTCATCGGCGATACCCAGTTCGAGTCCCACATGGACGCGGTGAGCCCGTTCCCGGGTTTCTACGACGGCGGCAAGGCCGACATGAAGGACAACACGGGGACGCCGATCCACCTCCACTTCGTGCACAGGTTCGGGGACGGTCCCTGGGCGGTCGGTTTCTCCCTGACGACTCCGTTCGGCATGAAGACCGAGTGGGACCGGCACTATGACGGTCGCTTCGCCGCCCGCAAGACCGACCTCGCCACGTTCGTCTA
>JAMOQA010000456.1 GCA_027064265.1 Acidobacteriota bacterium | reverse complement strand
ATGGAGGACTCGTCGGTCACCGAGGCGACGCTCCGGCTCTGGCGCGACCTGCGAGCGAAGGGGTACGAGAAGGTCGGCGTCGTCCTCCAGTCGTACCTGCGGCGCACCCTCGTGGACGCCCGGGAACTGGCGGCGGAGGGGGCCTCGGTGCGGCTCTGCAAGGGGATCTACATCGAGCCGCGCGCCGTGGCCTACGACGACTCCTGGACGATTCGCGACTCGTTCCTCGATGCGCTCGAGGTGCTGCTCCGCGCCGAGCGCTGCCAGGTCGGGATCGCCACCCACGACGAGTGGCTGATCTTCCACGGCCGGCGGCTGGTGCGGGAGCTCGGGGTCGGGACCGACCGCTACGAGTTCCAGATGCTCCTCGGAGTCGACGAGTTCCTGCGGGACCTGGTGGTCGCCGAGGGGCACCCGATGCGGATCTACGTGCCGTTCGGCGAGGGCTGGCACGGCTACTCGATTCGCCGCCTCGTCGAGAACCCGCGCCTCGCGGCCCACATCACCCGGGCCGTGCTGGGCCTCGGTCCGCGCCAGAAGTGACGGGTCCCGCGCGATGAAGCTCTGGGCCCTCGGGGACCCCCACCTCTCGTTCGGCAACCCGAAGCCGATGGACGTCTTCGGGGACCTGTGGCGGGACCATCCCGCGAGGATCGCCGGGGCGTGGGACCGGCTGGTCGGCCCGGACGACGTGGTCC
Organism: Acidobacteriota bacterium; assembly: GCA_027064265.1. Classification (GTDB taxonomy): domain Bacteria; phylum Acidobacteriota; class Polarisedimenticolia; order J045; family J045; genus JAMOQA01. Next base: position 874 of record JAMOQA010000456.1, on the reverse strand, counting down.
TGGTCCTCGGGGACGTCTCGTGGGGCCGGAACCTCTCCGAGGCCGCGCCGGACCTCGCGTTCCTCGCGGAGCGGCCCGGCCGCCTCAAGGTCCTGCTCAGGGGGAACCACGACTCCTGGTGGAGCTCCCGGAAGAAGGTGGAGGCGGCCCTTCCGGGGGGGCTGGTCCTGCTCCAGAACGACGCGCTCCGCCTTCCCGAGGGGGTCGTCGTGTGCGGGGCACGGGGATGGAACCTGCCCTCGATGCCCTGGGCCGACCCGGAAAAGGACCCGCCGATACTCCGGCGGGAGCTCGGCCGCCTGGAGCTGTCGCTGGCCGAGGCGGAGCGTCTCCGGAAGCCGGGGGACGTCCTGGTCGCCGCCCTCCACTACCCGCCCCTCGGGCCCGGCGACGAGAGCTCCGAGGTCCTCGAGCGCCTGGCGGCGGCCGGGGTGGATCTCGCCGCCTACGGACACCTCCACGGGGAGGACCATGCCTGGGCGCCGCGGGGCGTCCACCGGGGCGTCGACCTCCGGTTCTGCGCGGTCGACTTCACCGGTTTCGCGCCGGTGGCTCTCTTCGAGGCGGGGAAGGGGATCCTTCCGGACGAGGGTCCCCGGGAGGCCCGTCGGGGCGGGTGAGGGCGCGGTCGACGGCGGCGAGCTCGGGGTCGCCGGCCGCCGCGACGATGCGGCCCACGACGGTCTCCACGTGGCGTTCCTCCGCGGCCCGGGCCTCCGGGTCCGTTCCCTCGAAGGCCGCGAGGCCCGTGGCGAAGCGGACCAGGTGCACCAGCTCGTGGAGGAGGGTCCACGCGAGGAGCGGGGGGAGGCCGTGGCGGGCTCCCAGCCGGTGGAGGGCGTCGTCCCGGAGGACGATCCGCCAGCGCCCCGGG
>JAMOQA010000455.1 GCA_027064265.1 Acidobacteriota bacterium | reverse complement strand
GCTCGTCCACGCTGTACCCGTACCCGAGTTCCACGAGCGCGTCGATCACCTCCCGCAGGTGCCACGAAGCATCCCGGGAGACCTCCCCGTCCCAGTCGGGCTCCAGCTCGAGGGAAACCCTGGAGATCGCCACCTCGAGGAAGGGCTCCTCCGCCCCCGGGACGAAGGCACACGCCAGGCGGGCCCGGGAAAGCAGCTCGTCGTAGTCGTCGCCCCAGCTGTTCTCCACCTCCACCTGCGTCTCCGCGCAACCGGCATCGATCTCGCCCGACTCGTCCCGCTCTGCGCCCGGGGGAAAGAGCCGCTCGAGCAGCTCCCGGCGCGCGACGTCGGCCTCGTCCTCCCGCCCGAGGAGGGCGAGCACCCGCGCCCGGATCCCGGCGGCCAGCATCGTGGCATCCTCGTCTTCCGGATCCAGGCGCTCCGCGGCCGTGAGCAACGCCTCGAGGAGCTTCGCCTCGGCCGGGCGGGCCGCGGGATCCCACCCGGGGTCGGAGGGGATGAACAGGCCGAAGGCCAGGAGACGCACTCGCCGCTCCAGGTCTCTCGGCTTGTCGACCTGTACCTCGAGCACGCGGCGGAGCGGCGGGAGCAGGGACTCGAGGAGGTCCGATCTCTTCGCGCGGACCAGCCGAAGGATGAGCTTTGCCGCTTCCTCCAGGTTCTCGTCGCACGCCTCCTCGCCCAGCAGCGCCTCTCGAACCTCCTCGAGGGCGCCCTCCAGCTCTTCTTCCTGCCGGCGTCCCGCGCGCGCCGTGGCTTCGTCCTCCACCGGTACATCTTCCAGGCTCGCGGCGGGGACGACGGTCGCCGGGAGCCGCTCCGGGGCGGAGACGACGAGGCGCACCCACCCGGCGTCGATGGCCCGCCGGACCCGGTCGACGAGGGCCCGCTTGCCCGAGGCCCGGGCCGCCACCATGGCGACGCGGAGGATGGCGTCCTCTTCCTGCCCGGCGACTTCCCGGAGGGCAGGCCCGGGTGGCGAGACGATCCGGGCGGCCACGGCCCGGGCGACGGCGCGGAACTGCTCGACGATCGCCTCCCCTTTCGCGTCCTCCGGAGGAAGCGGCGGCAGGCCCCGGACCATCTCCTCGAGCGTGACGCCGCGATCGGTGGTGGCCTCCCCCCCGCCCCGAGCATCGGCGACCCGGCGCAGGCGCTCGGCGACCTCCTCCCGCGATCCCTCCGCGAGCAGGGAGCGAATCTTCTCCAGCTCGTCGTCGTCGAAGATCGACCCGAGCAACCGGTTGAACGTGTCCCCCTCCACGAGGGGCGGGTCCCCGACGAGCAGCGCAAGGGCGCGCCGGGCCCTGGAACGGAGCCGCACGGCCCGGGCCTCCTCGCGAACCTCGTCCTCCGGGCCCCAGCACTCGGTGCAGGGGAACTCGAGGACTTCCTCGGCCCTCCGGTGGCAACCGGCCTGCTGGAAGACGTCGGCCGCCAGGACACGGCACCGGCAGTAGCGCGTGAAGTTCCACGGGCTCGGCGTGCAGGGCGCCCCGTGGACCTCCAGCTCGCGGAACAGCTCCTCGACGAGGGGCGTCGCCAGCTCCGCCGGACCGTGCAGGGCGAACTCCCGG
>JAMOQA010000454.1 GCA_027064265.1 Acidobacteriota bacterium | reverse complement strand
CCAGGTCTTCCTCTCCCCGAGGTCCACGAGCCGCCCGTGCCGCCCGGTGCGGGTCAGCATCCGGTCGCCGGAGACGATCTCCACGGTGGCCACCTCCGTCCCGCCGAACAGTTTCGCGACCTTCCCCAGCGCTCCGCCCAGGTGGACCTCTGCCCGGGTCTCCACCCGCGCGTCGGCGGGGGCGGGAACGAGGGAGAAGACGAGCACCGCGACGAGCGCGGCCGCAACCAACGGAACGAGGCGACGGTTCATCCGCTTTCTCCTTGCCCGGGGGCGTTCGTCTCCCGGGCCCCCGGGATCATCCCTTCCCCGGTCCCCGGGCGCCAGCGCAGGCGCAGGAGCGGGGGGCCCGCAGCAGGTGGGTGCGGCGGGAGACCACGTGCCCGCCCTCCGGGGCCGCGCGCCACTTGCGGTAGCCGAGCAGGTGGAACCAGTCCACCGGGACCCGCTCGAGGGCTTCCGGCGCCACGTGGAGCCGGCCCGGGCCGAGCCGGCGGACCCCCGGCAGCAGGGGCAGCAGCCGCTCGAGGCGCAGGCGGCGCAGGAGGGCGACCCGGCGGAGCCTTCCCTCGGGCAGGTCGCGTCCGAGGAAGAAGCCGTCCTCCCCCTGGCCCTGGTAGAGGGGGAGCAGCACCCGCCCGTCCTCCGGGGCGACCACCTCCCCGTTCCGGTCGCGGCCGAGCACCTGGCCCGCCCGGACTTCGTCGAACGTGCGGAAGCCGGGGGCCATCTCGAACCGGTCCCCCGGGGAGATCGCGTGGCGGTAGCGGACCTCGACCCAGCGGGGCAGTTTCCGGGTCGCCCGCCGCAGGCGCCGGCGGTGGATGACGAGGCCGGGCACCTCGAGCTCGGTGACGAGTCCCGCCGAGGCCAGGGCGAGCCAGAGGGCGGACTCGAGGACGTGAACCGCCTGCGGGTCGTCGTGGGGCCCGACCTCGACGCCCAGGGTGACGAAGCCGAGTTCCGAGAGGTACTCGAGGAGCGAGCCGTCGAGCTGCTCCTCGAGGCCGAGGATCGCCGGCACCGGCAGGCCCGCCGCGAACCGCCGGTTCGGCAGCGTGTCGCCGACGACGAGGAACGGCGCTCCCTCCGCCGAGCTGGTGTGCAGGTCGACGAAGAAGCAGGGGCCGCGCCCCCCGGACATCGTGGCGCAGAGGGCCCCGTGCAGCTCCCGCAGCTCGGCGTCCTCCGGGTCCTCGTCGGCACCGGCGGGCCGGTGCAGCACGGGGATGATCCGGTCCGGGACCCACTGGCGGTTCAGGTCCGTCGCCAGGTGCCGCACGCCGCGGGCGAGGGCCGCCCGGTTGCCCGCGAGGGCGACGATCCGCCCGCGGAACGGGTAGAGCCCGCGCCCGAGCCGGCCGATCACCCGCTCGGCGGCGGTCACCCCCGCCGGCTCGTTGCCGTGGAGGCCGGCGACGACGACGAGGGTCGGGCCGGGGCGGGCTCCCTCCGCCTCGGCGATCACCCGCGGGGGCGCTCCCGCGGGCCCGGGTGCCTGCACCTGCTCCGCCACCGGCCTACTCCCGTAGTTTCCGCTCGAGGAGCTCCCGGGCGATCTCCATGAAGTCGCGCCCGGTGATCATCCCGCC
>JAMOQA010000453.1 GCA_027064265.1 Acidobacteriota bacterium | reverse complement strand
CGGTATCATCTCTCTGGGTGCGCCGCGGGGACCCGGCCGGCGCCGGGTACCGCAGAGCGCAGGGAGGTGAGAGAGATGCCCCGAATCCATCCCCTCGTCCACGCCTTCATCCTGCTGCTTCTCGTCGCCGGCTCAGTCCTGCCGGCCCTCGTCTCCCCGGGAACGGCCGCCACCCGGAAGCTCCGGGTGGGGAAGCGGATCCTGGTCCTGCACACCGGCACCGAGGAGGGCTCCTGTACCGTCGTCACGAAGGACGACATCACCCACGTGACCTGCATCGACGGGGACGGGAATCTCGCCGAGGCGGACACCGTCCTCGGCTGCCTCGTCGTGGCCGGCCGCGGCTACTGCGCCGAGCGGCCCTGGACGCCGGATGTCTCCGGGACCATCGAGCTGGTCTGCGGGGACAAGGCGTACCTCCTCGCCACCGGCACGGAGACCGGGCAGTGCCGCCGGGACGGCGACACCATGGAGTGCATGGACAGCGAGGAAGACACGTACGTCCTGGTCGAGTGCCGCCGGGGTTGCCTCCGGACGAGCAACGCCGCCTGCTGCTGCAAGGTCGGCACCAACGGCTGCCGCGGTGGGGCGAACTGCGTCGGCCACTGACGGCCGGCCCGCCTCCGTCAGGGTTCCTCGGCGCGGTAGGCGACGACGCGGACCTTCTCGAGGGTGATCATCCCCTCGGTGACCATCCGGTCGAGCTCGGGAAGGATCCGCTCGATCTTCTCCGTCCGGTCGACCATCTCGACAACGATCGGCAGGTCCTCGGAAAGGCGCAGGATCCGGGCGGTGTGCAGGCGGCTGTGGGCCCCGAACCCCTCGATGCCCCGGAGAACCGTCGCGCCGGCGAGCCCTTCCTCCCTGGCCTTCTGGACGATCGCCTCGTAGAGCGGCATCCCCTCCCAGCGATCGTCCTCGCCGATGAAGATCCTGAGAAGCGTGCCCTCGGTGACCTCCTTCGCTCCGCTCATCCCGCGTCCTCCGTCAGATCCCGGCGAGCAGCCGCCCGAGGGCGAGCCCGGCGAGGACGGCGACGAGGCCGAGGACGACGTTCCCCAGCACGTTGCCGGCGGCGGCGAGCCAGCTCCCGGTGCGGACCAGGACCATCGTCTCGTACCCGAAGGTCGAGAACGTCGTCAGCGAGCCGAGCAGCCCGATCGCGAGGAACGTCCGGGTCCGCGGCCCGAAGACGATCCCGAACCGGGCGAGGGCCATCAGCAGCCCGATCAGGAAGCAGCCGAGCACGTTGACCGCCAAGGTGCCCCAGGGGAAGTCCCCCCGGGCGTACCGCTGGACGAGGCCGGTCAGGCCGTACCGCCCGATCGCCCCGATGAACCCGCCGAGACCGACCGCGAGGGCCCTGCCGAGCGCCGGGACCATCTCCGCGGCCTCAGATGACGTACGCGCCGTCGCGCAGGATCTCGATCGTCCGGCCGCCCGGGTGGATCACCACCGCGTGCCGGACCTGGACCGGGTTCCCCCGGGCGTAGACCACGTCCTGGTGCACGACCGTTTCCGGCGAGCGGAACCGGTCGACCCCCCAGATCCCCCCGAGGTGGTCCGAGCGGCCGAACGCCCAGTGGAATCCCGCCTTCTCGTCCTCGAGGACGTTGCCGGTGACCACCGCCTTCTCGTTGACCCCGAAGGCGACCTCCGCGATGTTCCGCCGCGCCGGGTCCTCCTCGAAGATCGCCCGCCACGCGGCGGCCCGGGGGCCCTCCCCCTCGACCTCCCGCACCCGGTTCCCCGCGACGTGGAGCAGGATCGTTTCCCCCTCCTCCACCACCGGGATCGTCCCCGCCGTGAACGACGGGTCCCCCTCGCGCTCCCCCTCGTAGGGCACGACGAACGTCTCGCCCGACGGCAGGTTGATGATCCTGTCCCCCTCCTTGAAGCGGGGCAGGAACCCGTCGTCCATCTCCGGCCTCCGGTGCCGCACGTCGAAGAAGCAGCGGTGGCCGGTGGTGAACGTGACGTCGACCATCTCGGCCCCGGCGAGGGCGTCGAAGATCACCCTGCACCGACGGGCGACCTCGGCATAGTCCGCGGCGAGGGCGGTCTCCTGCATCCGCTCGAGGATCCCCGGCATCGACGCCGCCCGGAAGTCCTCCTTCTCCTCGGCGAGGAACGAGAGGGGCGCCGTCGCCGAGAACTCGGTCATCGCGAGGACCAGGGTCGCGCCGAGAAGGGTCTCCCGCAGGTCGACCTCCTCGTCGCCCAGGCGCGCCCGCGCCGGCAGGTCGGCGTTGTTCGCCCCGGTCGCCGGCCAGCGCAGGAGCGGCAGCACGGTGAACCCGCGCTCCTTCCCGATCTCCGCGAGGGCGGCCCGCCACTTCTCCGCCATCTCCCGGCGAGCTTTCCACTCCGGGTTGTCGGGGATCCCGTCGTGGGGCTCGTCGACGGCCACGATCACCGTCTCGCCGGGCTGCGGGTCGAACACGTCGAGGAGGAGCTTCCTGAGATCGAACACGGTTCACCTCCGGGAAAGGCGGGAACGGGCGAGGATTCTACTCCCGGGTCGCCGATGCCCCCACCTTCGTGCCGGTTTCGCCTCGAGGCGCGAAAACGAGGCCGAATGACGGCCATTTCGTCCCGCGGCGAGAAAAGAGACGGTTTTTTCTCGCATTTCCCCTTGCCTTTCCGCCCGCGAACCCGCACACTCCTCCTCGTAGTTCACATCTCTCGGTCCCGTAACCCGGTCGTTCGCCAACAGAGGGCACGTGTCACCTCCGGGAAGCGGGGGCTCCCGGGGGATGCAACATGCCCGGATGGGGACCATCCCGGGTAAAGAAAGGTTCCAAGGAAATGCCCAAGGGAAACGTCAAGTGGTTCAACGAGCAGAAGGGTTACGGGTTCATCACGCAGGAGGACGGTCCCGACGTCTTCGTGCACTTCAGCGCGATCCAGGGCTCCGGCTTCCGCACCCTCAACGAGGGTGAGCAGGTCGAGTTCGACATCGTGCAGGGCCCGAAGGGTCCCCAGGCGAGCAACGTTCGCCGCGCGGGCTGAAGAACGAGCTTGACGCCGGAGGGGCGCGCCCGGAAGGGCGCGCCCCTTCCTTTTTGGCCCACCACCCGGCCCCGGGAGTAGACTCGGCCGCCGGAGGACCCGACATGAGCGGACGGTTCCTGCACATCTGGCGCAACACCCCGATGGGGCGGGAGGTGCTCGAGGCCTCCGCCTTCTTCTGCGAGGCGACCGGTCTCGAGCTGCACGTCTACGTTCCCCGCCATCCCCAGTTCCTGATGTACTTCGGGGACGACGTGATCACGGTTCCCCTGGACGGGGAGTTCCTCCATGCCCCGGAGACGGCGGAGGCCCACGCGGAAGCGGTCCTGACCCGCCACGCGAACCTCGCCTGGAAGTTCACGGCGCCGGTCTCCTTCACCGCGTCCACCCTGCCGGACCTCCCGGTGGACTGGAACGCCATGTGCTGCCCGCGCTCCCTTTCCGACCTCTCCGCGCGGATCGGCCTCGGAACCATCGGCCCCCGGGTCCGCCGGATCGTCCGCCACGCCACGTTCCCCGTGCTGCTGCCGCAGCCGGTGTTCCGTCCCTGGGAGCGGGTGCTGGCGATGGTCGGCCCGACGGACAGTTCTCTCCGGGCGGCCCGGGTCGCCCGGGCGGTCGCGCGGGCCGCCGACAGGCCTCTCGAGCTCTTCACCTTCGCCGACGGCCGCGAGCCGGCCGAGATCGAGCGCTGGTTCGCCGACCGGGGTCTTCCCGACCTCCGGCAGGAAGCCGCCTCCTGGCACGTGGCCGAGGGAGACGACTTCCTCGATGCCCTCTTCCCGGTGCCCGGCGATGCCCTCGTCGTCCTCGGCGCCTACGGGCGACGGCTCGTCCGCGAGCTGCTCCTCGGAACGATCGCCGAGAAGGTGCAGGAAGCGCTGCCGAACCCGCTCCTGCTGGTCGGGCCCCGGGTCGACGAGGAGGCGCTGGCACGATGACCGGGACCCGGTGGCTGCTCCCGCTCCTCCTCGGGGCGGCGCTCCTCCTGCCGGCGTGCCGCGATGGCTCCTCCGGCGAGCCGGGAAGCGGGGCGCCGGACTTCGACGAGGCAGCCTGGCGGCAGGAACTCGAAGCCTGGCACCGGGAGCGGGTCGCCCGCCTCACCGCTCCCGACGGGTGGCTGACGCTGGTCGGCCTCGCCTGGTTGCCCCCGGGCGAGGAGGTGCCGTTCGGCAGCGACCCGTCCCTTCCGGTCGCGTTCCCACCCGACTCTGCGCCCCCCCGGGCGGGCACTCTCTTCCTCCTGGACAACGGGCGGGTCCGGGTCCGTGCGGCGCAGGAGGTGCGGCTCACCGTCGACGGTCGGGAAGTGACCGAGGCGATCCTCGACCCGGCGACGGAGGGAGAGGCGGGTCTCGCCCGGGTCGGGCGGATCCTCTTCTACGCGATCCGCCGGGGCGACCGGATCGGGATCCGCATCAAGGACCCGGAGAGCCCGGCGCGCAAGGAGTTCCGGGGCATCGATCGGTACCCGCCCGACCCCCGCTGGCGGATCGTCGCCCGGTGGGAACCGTTTCCGCAACCGCAGGCGATGAAGGTGCGAAACGCGATCGGCCAGGAGGAAACCGTGCGGGTTCCCGGCCGGGCCGTCTTCCGCGTCAACGGTGCCCCGTGCGAGCTCTGGCCGATGGTGCCGGATCCGCCCGGGTCCGGGCCCTGGTTCTTCGTCTTCGCCGACGAGACGACCGGCGTGGAGACCTACGGAGGCGGCCGTTTCCTCGAGGCGGCCCCGCCGGCACCCGACGGGACGATCGTCCTGGACTTCAACCGGGCGTATACCCCTCCCTGCGCCTTCACGCCCTTCGCCACCTGCCCCCTCCCGCCCCCCGAGAACCGCCTGCCGGTCGAGGTCCGGGCCGGGGAACGGGTCCTCGGCCACGCTCACGGGGAGTCGCACGCGCCCTGACCGCCCCGGCTTGCGGGTGCCGACTCAGGGGATATGCTGGTCTCCTGATCTCCCGGAGGCCGCGCCGGCCGCCGGATCCCGGGAGTGTCGATGCTGATCCGCCGCTCCTCGATGTACGCCCTCCACGCCGTCGCGATCCTCGCGGCGAGGCCGGGCGTGTACCACTCCAGCGAGGAAATCCGGGAGCTCTCGGGGATCCCCGGGAACTACCTGGCAAAGATCCTGGGGCACCTGCGGAGGGCCGGCATCGTCGAGGGTCGCAAGGGCTGGGGCGGCGGGTTCCGCGTGCCCGAGGAGGCCCTTTCCCGGCCGATCCGGGACATTCTCGACGTGGTGGAGGGAGACGCGATGGAGGCGGTGGACGGCTGCCTCTTCGGGTTCCCCTCCTGCGACGAGGAGCATCCCTGCCCCCTCCATCGCTACTGGGAGGAGATCGGGAAGGTCTACCGACGGATGCTCGACGAGACGACCATCGGCGACCTGGGACGGTTCCAGCCCCGCCAACCCTGATCCGAGGAGGCGCGCCATGGCGACGACGCGGCCCGGGACGCCCCCCGCCTGCCGGCTCCCCGCAGCCCCCACGCCGGAGAACGCCCCCCCCTCCGGGCGCCTCGCCCGGCTGGTCGCCTGGCTCGAGGAACCGGTCGGGAGGATGCCGTTCCGCGCCCACCGCGTGCGGAAGATCGTCCAGTGGGGCTTCGCCTCCTGGTGCATCCTCGCCGGGATCCAGTTCCACCGTTTCGTCCGCGCGGCACAGGCAGGGAACCTGCCCCTGCCCCATCGTCCCCCCGGCGTCGAAGGATTCCTCCCGATCTCCGGCCTGATGGGCCTCCTGGACTGGATCTACCGGGGCACGCTGAACACGATCCACCCCGCGGCGACCGTGATCTTCCTCGTCGTCGTGGCCACCGCCCTCTTCCTGCGCAAGGGGTTCTGCGGGTGGGTCTGCCCGGTGGGCCTGCTCTCCGAGCTGCTCGCGCGTCTCGGCCGGCGACTGACCGGGAGGCTCTTCCTTCCGTGGAAACCGCTGGACCTGGCCCTCCGGAGTCTCAAGTACCTGCTGTTCGCCTTCTTCTTCTGGGCGGTGATCTCGATGGACCCGGCAGAGCTCGCCGCGTGGATCGAGGGGCCGTACAACCGGGTCGCCGACATCAAGATGTACCTCTTCTTCGCCCGGATCGGGAAGACGGCGGCCCTCGTCCTGGCCGGTCTCGGAGTCGCCTCCCTGTTCATCCGGCACTTCTGGTGCCGCTACCTCTGCCCCTACGGGGCGCTCCTGGGGCTCCTCGCCTGGTTCTCTCCCTTCCGGATCCACCGGTCGGAAAGCGGCTGCACCCTCTGCCACGGGTGCGACAACGTCTGCATGGCACGGATCCCGGTCTCGCGGCGCAGGGCCGTGGACGACCGGCTCTGCTCCGGCTGCCTCGACTGCATCGTCGCCTGCCCCGGCAACGATGCCCTCCACTTCGGGACCCGCCGGTGGCGGATCCGCCCTGCCGTCTACGCGCTGCTGATCGTCGGCCTCTTCGTCGGGGGCTGGGTCGTCGCCGAGCTGACCGGGACCTGGCGGAACGGCATCTCCGACCGCGAGTACGTCGAGAGGGTCCGGGAGATCGACAGCCCCCTCTACATGCATCCCGGGGGCTGACGTATAGTGTTCGCCCTGCCGAGGAGGGAGGGCGAACGTGATCCCGGAGAACCAGCAGCGCGGTAACTTCGGCGGCAAGGTGGGATTCATCCTCGCCGCCGCGGGCTCGGCGATCGGCCTCGGAAACATCTGGCGCTTCCCGTACACCGCCGGAGAACACGGTGGTGGCGCGTTCGTCCTCGTCTACCTGGCCTTCGTCGTGCTGGTCGGGATCCCGGTGCTCCTCGCCGAACTGTCCATCGGTCGCGCGTCCCAGCGGAACCCGGTCGGCGCGTTCCGGGTGCTCGCCCCCCGCACGTGGTGGCCCGCGGTCGGTGCCCTCGGGGTGGTCACCGGCTTCGCGATCCTGGCGTTCTACTCCGTCGTGGCCGGCTGGACCGTCGGCTACCTGGTCAAGGCGATGCGGGGCGACTTCGCCGCCGGGATCACGGCGAGCGAGAGCGCCGCCCAGTTCCAGGCGCTGATCGGGAACCCCGGTCTCGCCATCGCCCTCACGGCCGTCTTCATGGTCCTGACGGTCGGCGTGATCCAGTTCGGCGTGGGCGAGGGGATCGAGCGCTTCTCCAAGGTGCTGATGCCCGCCTTCTTCGTGCTGCTGCTGCTGCTGGCGGGGCGCAGCCTGACCCTCCCCGGAGCAGGGGCGGGGCTGCGGTTCCTCTTTCACTTCGACCCCTCGCAGCTGACGATCCCGGTGATCATGGGCGCCCTGGGGCAGGCCCTCTTCAGCCTGAGCCTCGGGATGGGCTGCATGATCACCTACGGTTCCTACCTGCCCCGCCGGGAGAACCTCCCGTTCGCCGCGGTCTCGGTCGCCTTCTTCGATACGCTGATCGCCCTGCTCGCCGGGATCATCATCTTCCCCGCCCTCTTCACCGCGGGCGCGGACCCGGCCGGGGGGGCGGGACTCGTCTTCATCGCGATGCCGACGGTGTTCGACTCGCTGCCGGCCGGCCAGCTGTTCGCCGTGGCGTTCTACGCGCTGCTCGCCATCGCGGCCCTCACCTCGACGATCAGTCTCCTCGAGGTGGTGGTGGCCTACTTCGTCGACGAGAAGGGATGGCCCCGGGCGGCGGTCGCCTGGGGAATCGGTTTCCTCTGTTTCCTCCTGGCGATTCCCTCCGCCCTCTCCCAGGGAGCTGTCCCCGCACTCTCTGGCGGCGAAGGCTCGCTGCTGCCGCTCTCCTTCCTCGATCTCAACAACATCCTGTTCGGCAACTACGGCCTGACCTTCGGCTCCCTGCTGATCTCCCTCTTCGTCGGCTGGAAGTGGGGCACCCGGGCGGCCCTCGAGGAGATGAAGCGGGGCGCCGGGACCGACCGGGCCTGGTGGCACGCCGCCTGGGCGTTTCTCGTGCGCTTCGTCTGCCCGGTGGCGATCGTGCTGATCTTCGTCTTCATCCTCTGGACCGGCGAGTACTTCTGAAGCCGGGGGAGGTGACGGCGTGGCGACGACCTTTCATGGCTGGGCCGCCCGGCACCCGGGCGCCCTCCTCGAGCCGTACGAGTTCGAACCGGCGCCGCTCGGTCCCCACGACGTGGAGGTGGAGATCACCCACTGCGGCATCTGCCATTCCGATCTTCACCTGGTCGACGGGGACTGGGAAGTCGACAACTGGCCGCTCGTCCCGGGCCACGAGATCGTCGGGCACGTCGTCCAGGCCGGGTCGGCCGTCACGGAGCACGCCCTCGGCGACCGGGTCGGGATCGGCTGGCAGTGCGGGGCCTGCCTCGCCTGCGAGTGGTGCCTCGCCGGGGACGAACCGTTCTGCCCCGAGCATCGGGCGACCTGCGTCGGCCGGCCCGGGGGATTTGCCGACCGGATCCGGGTCGACGCCCGGTTCGCCTTCCCGCTGCCGGAGGCGCTGCCCTCGGAGACCGTCGGCCCCCTGATGTGCGGCGGCGCCACCGTCTGGACGCCCCTCCGCGAGCACGGGATCGACGCGACGAGCCGGGTGGCGGTCGTCGGTATCGGCGGGCTCGGGCACCTGGCGGTGCGTTTCGCCGCCGCCCTC
>JAMOQA010000452.1 GCA_027064265.1 Acidobacteriota bacterium | reverse complement strand
CGGTCTCGACCTGGACCTGGAACCACAGCAGGAGCGGGTCGATCGGCCCCCGGTCCCAGGTCACCTCGGGGCCCCGCTGCCCGTGGGACCGGCGCAGCTCGACCATCTCGTCGACCAGTTCCTTCGCCCGCGGTGGCAGTTCCCACCATGGGGCCCCGGCGGCGAGCAGCCTCCACGCGGGCAGGAGGTCGGTCCGGTGCAACGTCTCCCGAAGGTCGACCGCCGCCCGGCGCCCTTCCGCGAGGATCTCCGCCCCGTCGGGCCAGGGCTGCCGCTCGAGGAAGTGGCGCGTTTCGTCGTGGAGGGCCGCCTCCGGCTCGTGGCAGCCGTGGCGCTGCCAGGCGCGCCACAGGGCGGTGGCCCCCCGGGTGCCTTCCTCGAAGCTCTCCGGGCGCGGCTCGAGGAACAGGACCGCCGGCATCGTCATGTAGAGCATCCCCGGCAGGCCCGGGACGTCGAGGGGAAGGCGCGTGCCCAGGTGGTACTCGCCGGGCCAGGGCAGGGCGCCCGCGGGGGGAACGGTGTACAGGAGCGCCGCCGGGTGGGCGTGGGTTCGGGCCAGCACGGAAAGCCGCGGCCAGAAGGGGAGCACCGGCCGGCTCGCGCCGCTCACCACCAGGAGGTGCGCTGCCCGGGACGCCGCGGCGAGCTCCCCGAGCCGTGCCCCGGTGTCCTCCGAGGGCCCGATGTGCGCGACCTCCGCCCCGGGTTCCGCGGCCACCCGCTCCCAGGCCCTTCGTTCCTCCGCGCCGTCCCCGAGCACGGCGACGAGGAGCCGCGCGGGATCGCGCCGCTCCGCGACGCGGATCTCGGGGGAGGCGGCGGGGTCGACGACGACGGCACCGGGGACCGTCCGCGCGACCTCGATGCCGGCCAGCAGGTCGTCCCGCCGCGCGAGCAGGATCTCCGCCGGTTCCGTGGCGCCGCTCTCCCGGGTACGGGCCGCCGCCAGCTCCCACGGCTCCCTGCCGTCCGGTCCCGGGGCGGCGGGAACCGCCGTGGCATGAACCGCCTCTCCCGGGGCGTCGTCGAGCGCCCGTTCCAGGCTCTCGAGCACGTGGTCGAAGAGGGCGTACCGGGCGTCGAGGTACAGGACCCGTTTCCCGGCCAGGTGGGCCGCCGCGGCCCGCAGCACCCGGGCGAGGTCCTGCTCGCGGGGCACCGCGAGCCGGTACCGCCCGAGGAACGCGTGCTCGTGCCACGCTTCGCGGTCGTGGCCGTCGAACAGCACGATCGCGTCGACGTCACCGCCGTGGACCTCGCGGATCCGCTCGAGGGCGAGGGCGGCCCGCGGACCGTCGGGCGCCGTGAGCACGACCCCGAGGACGCCCGGCACCGTCGGGCACGGGGCGGCCGGCTGCGCCAGGTCGATCTCGAGGGCCGTGCGCGGCGGGAACGGGCGCCGGGCCGGGGGATCGAGGAGCAGGCCTTCCGCCCGGTCGAGGATCGCCTCGAGCCCCCAGCGGGATGCGACGAACTCCTTCCCGGCGGCGGCCACGCGGTGCCAGAGGTCGGCGTCGACCAGCAGGCGCACCACCGCCTCGGCGAAGTCGCGCGGGTCGTCCGCCACCAGCAGGTGCTCCCCGGGCGTCGCCCCCATCCCCTCGGCGCCGATCGACGTCGTCACCGTCGGCAGGCCCCGGACCATCGATTCCAGGTTCTTCCCCTTGACGCCCGCACCGAAGCGCAGCGGCGCCACCGCCACCAGGCTCCGGTCCCGCAGCTCGTCCACGTCGGGGACGAAGCCGAGGATCTCGACCCCGTTCCCCTCGAGGGCCCGCACCTCGGGGGGCATCGCGCTGCCGCCGATCCGCAGGACGGCGTCCGGGACCCGCTCCCGGACGAGGGGCCAGGCCTCCCTGACGAACCAGGTGATGCCGTCCGCGTTGGGGGGATGCCGGAAGTTCCCGATGAAGAAGAGCCCGTCGCGTTCCTCCCGGGACGGCGTCCGGTCGGGCACCCGCACCGGGTGGCTGACCCGGGTGACCGGGGTCTCGAGCCCCTCCTCGAGGAGGGTCCGGGTGTCGTCGTCGGTGACGGTCAGGACGCCGTCGGACATCTCGTAGAGGGCCAGCTCCACCTCGCGGGTGCGCTCCGCCCGGAGCGCGAGCCAGGGATCGCCGAGCACCTCCGCTTCCCGGCGCTCCCGGAGGAAGTGCACGTCCACCGAGTCGGTGACGATCGGGACGTCCGGCGCGAGGCGCCTGACGAGCGGGAGGTAGACCCGGGCGACACGGTAGAACTCGATCACGACGAGGTCGAAGTCGTTCTCCCTGAAAAGCTGTTCGAGGGTGCAGGAGCGTGGCGGCGGGTCCCCCCCGAGCCCGAAGATCGGCCAGCGGGGCCAGTCGTTGGGCGCGACCATCACCCCCCTGGCGCGGAGCATGTCCGCGTAGCGCTCCTTGCCGCCCCGCCCGTCGACGGCGAGGAGCGTCGCCGCGTGGCCGCGCCGGGCGAGCCCGGCCAGCAGCTCGAACAGCCGCACGTCGCCCGCGGCCTGGTCGACGAGGGGCGGCATCTCGTGGATGAAGAGGATCGACTTCTTCCCCGGGGCGGGCGGGTTGTGCCAGGTACCGCGGCGGTGAGACGCCAGCTCGTCGCGCCACTTCTCGAGGAACCGCTCCCGGTTGACCGCCTGCCAGCGCTTGACCCCCTGCCGCAGGTCGACGCCGTTCGTCGCGCCCTCCCGGTGGATGATCACCGAGGCCGGCTCGTAGACGACGCGCCACCCGAGCTTCCGCGCCTGGAAGCACAGGTCCGAGTCCTCGTAGTAGGCGGGGGCGAACCGCTCGTCGAAGCCGCCCGTCGCGTCGAGCACCTCGCGCCGGATGTACAGGCACGCGCCGGAGCAGTAGTCGACGTCCATCGCCCGCAGGTAGATCGGCCGGGCCGGGTCGTCCCACTTGCCGATGTTCTGGCCGAGGGCGTCACGGAAGACCTCTCCTCCCGCCTCCTGGAGCACGCCGTTCGGGTAGACTAGGCGGGCGCCGACGACGCCGATCCGCGGGTCCGACTCGACCCGTTCCCGGAGGGCGTCGAGCCAGCCGGGCAGCAGCACCGTGTCGTCGTTGAGGACGACCACGTCGTGGTCGGGGTACTTGCGGAAGACGATGTTGTTCGCGCGCACGAACCCGATGTTCTCCGGGTGGCGATGCACGTCGAGCAGGTCGGGGTAGCGGCGCCGGAACTCGGCGAGCACCGCGGGGGTCTCGTCCGTCGAGGCCTGGTCGAAGACGTGCACCCGGAACGGCACCCGGGGCGGATGGGCGAACAGGCTCTCGAGGCAGTCGCGGAGCAGCTGCGCCTGGTTGATCGTGAGGATGGAGACGACGACGGGACGGGATCGGTGCATCACGTCCTCCCGCTCGCGGCCCGGCCCCCCGGTTTCACCGCGCGGAAGAGGGCCTGGTTCGGCAGGGCCAGGCCGGGAATCGTTCGTCGCTCGTACGCGACGAGGAATCCCTGCTCGCGGAGCTCCGCGAGCAGGGGGTGGAGCGCGTAGACCCGGTACACGAGGGAACCGCCCCCGCGGGTGTCCTCGTGGTAGACGGGTCCCGCGAGGTCGCGGTCGCGGGAGGGGTCGTCCGGGTCGACCACCTCCCGGTAGACGTGGTGAGCGTCGCCCTCCTCGACGTGGGGTACCGTGAAGAGGAACTCCCCCCCGGGGCGCAACACGCGGAACGCCTCGGCGAGCGCCCGCCGGTAGAGGCGGACGTGCTCGAGGACGTCGCTGGTCAGGAGCAGGTCCAGGGAATCGTCGGGGAGGGTCAGCCGCTCCAGGTTTTCGCAGCGTACGCCGGGGGCCAGCTCGCTCCCGGGGGTGGCGTCCGGGTCGTACTCGGACACCACCAGGTCGATCCCCGGGATCCCCCGGAGGAGGGACGCCGGGGGCCACGACGAGCAGGTGTCGAGGATGCGGACCGGTGCGCCCGGAACGGCCTCGCGCAGCTCCGCGAGGGAACGGGCCCGCCAGCCCCGCGCGAGGAGGAATCCGAGCATCCCGCGGGCGAGCATCCTCCAGCGCGAGGGAGCCCCGCAGCGAGGACAGCGGAAGCCCTCGGCCTCGTTCCGCGCGGGGTCGAAACGGAATATCCCCTCGGCGCCACAGATCGTGCACGAGCCATGGACCCCCGGCAGTCCCGTCGGCAGCGGTCCCCGCGGGGCCGGTCGGTCCTCGCGGCGCAGGGGATTCCCCCCCGCGGTGGCGAACCCGCACCCGTTGCAGATCGCGGCCAGCAGCCGTACGTCGCGGGACGTTCCCCGGTCGCAGGGGCGGAAGCCGTGCTCGAAGGTCACTTCGAGAAGGTGCGCCGCCGACGGGAGCCTCGTCGGGCCGGGTGGCAGGGGAGCCGCCAGCAGCACGGCGCCCGCGCGATCGATGCGCGCTTCCCCGAGGGGAGTGCCGGAGAGCGTCAGCGCGACCCGCACCGGCCCCTCCGCGAGCAGCTCCGGGGGAATCCACGTGTCGACCACGACCTGCTCCGCCGCCGGGTGGGCGCCGAGGAGGATTCCCACCCGGGGCGACATCCAGGCCGGCTCCCCGGCCCGGGCGGGGTAGATGCCGAATGCCAGCAGCTCCACCCGGTCCGCACGAGCGGCGGGATCGAACCAGGGCGGCGGATCGCCCTCGAGGTGGTGAGCGAGCGGCGAGTCCTCCCCGAGGAAGGGGGACAGGCCCGGGTCCGCGAGGACGTGGAGTGCCGGGGAGCGGAAGGCCCACGTGCGGCGCTCGACGGGGCGGACGACCGGCGCGTGCGTCACCGTTCGTTTCCTCCGAACAGGTCGAGCGGGTCGTTGTGCAGGTGGTTCGGATAGAACCAGGCGAAGGGACAGCGGATCTCGGCCAGGAAGCGGAGGTGTTCCGTGACCGTGTCCCAGCGCTCGCTCCACCCGTGGAACGGCGGGGGGAACTCCTCCGGGTGCCCGGTGGAGACATGGGCTCCAAAGAGCTCCCGGAGGTCCTCCCGCCTGCCCCGCGCGTCGAGGAAGCCCCAGGCGAGGGGGAGGGGGGCCACGTTGGTCATGAAACGGCCGGGGGTCGTCTCCTCGAGGGCCCGGGCGAGCATCGCGACGTCCCGGGCGCTCGCCCCCTCGACGAGGACGATCCGTTCCCCGATCGTCCCCCGCACCCGGGGGAGCCCCGGCCGGGCCGGCGGGAACCCGCGCCGCTCCATCTCGGCGGCGAGGAGGAGGACGAGCTCGGCGAGGGGGGCGACCGCCTCGCCCGGGAGGCGGGCGATCTCCTCCTCCGCCGCCGGGTCGGGAAGCGCGCGCCGCAGCTCCCGGGCCCGTTCGACCAGGGCATCGAGCCCGGGCGGCGGTTCGAGGCCGGCCTGCCGGGCGAGGGCCAGGGTGTGCCGGATCGCGCCGACGCGGCGGGCGACGGAGACGGGTCTCGGCGGCTCGTCCCCGCCGTCCCGGAGGTCCCGCTCGAGGCGCAGCATCTCGCCGGGGTACATCGCCAGCGCGTAGTCGGCCGCGAGGGCCAGGGCATGGTCCGGCCCGCGGACCCGCCACCAGTCCGCCCGGGGGGGCTCGCCCCAGAGGGGCGTGCACCGGAAGAGGGGGGACAGGAGGCCCATCCTCGGGGCCAGCTCGACCGGCAGCACCGCGCTCGGCGGGTGCTCGAGGACGTCACGGTCGGCCGGGGGCATCTCGCGCAGGACCTCGAGGCAGCGGGTCCAGTCGACCTCCTTCGCCCGCTCCCGGTCGACGACGAGGACGAGGTCCAGGTCGGAGCCCGGGTCCGGCGTGCCGATCGACCAGGCGGCGACGACGGCCCCGGTGGCGCCCAGCGCCTCCACGTACCGGTGCGCGGTCTCCCGCCAGCGGCCCGCGACGTCCCCGTCCGCGGAGAGCGGGCCGGGAACGGGGGCCGGCGCCGGGTCCCGGCGGAACTCGTCGTCCGCCAGGTCGCCGGAAAGGGGGGTGCAGGCGCCCTCGAGGAGATCGGCAAGCGCCGCCCGGTCCGCCGCCGCCTGCGGCGCGAGCAGCTCCCGGAGGGGGGGCGGCAGGGGGCCCAGGAGGTGCCGCTGGAGGAGCGCCGCCTCGAGGAGGGGCGGGAGCCCTTCCTCGGCGAGGCGTTCCCGGATCGCCGGCACGTCCGCGAGGCCCGCCTCGTAGAGGTTCTCCGTCCGCGCCCGGGAGGCCGCGGCGACCGCTCGCGTCGCCGCCGCCGGTGCCGTCTCCTCGAAGGGGACGAAGGCGTCCCGCTTGTAGACGAAGCGGCCGTTCGCCTGGAGCAGGAAGCACGGCGCCAGCAGGACGACCTGCAGGTGCAGCTTGGCGAGGAACAGGCTGTCCGGCAGGGGCCGGCGCAGCATCTCGGCGGCCCGCAAGAGGGTGAGCCTCCGGGGGAAACCGGTCGGCCGGAGCGCCACCGGCAGGCCGTCCGCCGGGCCGGCGAGGACGCGGGCCTCCCGCAGCACCGGGAGCGGCAGGAAGACCTGGGGGTAGAAGGCGAGGTCCGCCGGGGTCAGCACGAAGGTGCCGTGGTGCTGGAGGGGATCGACCCGCTGGAGCAGGGGCCACAACCGGAGCGCCACGTCCCGGGCGGCGAGCAGGCCCTCGGCGTCCTCTGCCGCGTTCCGGGCAAGGACGACCAGGAGGTCCAGGTCCGAGACGCCGGGCCGCTCGTCCAGGGTGGCGAGGGAGCCGTGGACCAGGGCGAGCCGGAAGAGGTCGGGGTGCCCGGCGAGGAGGCGGCCCGCCTCGAGGACCGGGCGGCGGTGGGGTGCCCCGTACGCCGACGCCTCCACGGGCCCGGCGGGCGAGAGTTCCGCCGGAACCAGCCCCGGCAGGGCGGGCGCCGCGTCGGCGAGATCGCGGTGGAAGGCGGCGAGGACCGCCGCGATCCTCCGGGGGCCCGGCGGGGGTTCCGGGGCCTCGAGGGCCGCCCGCGTGCCGGCGAGGAGGGACGCGGCGGGGCCCGCCGATGCCAGGCGCGAGAGGGCCTCGAGCTCGGGGGGACTCCCGAGCCAGAACGTCTCGGCGCGGCTGCCCGGCAGGAGAATCCGGCCGGACGGGTCGGTTCCCCAGAAGAAGCGCTCGAGGAGCCGGTGGGCCAGCTCCTGGGCCCTTCCGAGGGCTTCGCGCCGGGCTGTCGAGGGGCCGAACAGCTGCTCGGCGCGGCCGTCGAGGAACGGTTCGTCCTCCAGCCAGGCGGCGATTCCCGGGACGGGACCGGCGACGTGGGACATCGGCAGGGTGCCTCCCCCTCCCGCAAAGGGAGGGGGAACACGCTGCAAAAGCGATGCCGCCGGGAGGGGGCCTCCCGGCGGCGGGAAACGTCAAGGAATCGTCGCCCGGGCCCGCGAGGGGGCGGGATCCCGGCGGCGAGATGCCACTACTTGCCGGACGCGGCCATCTTCGCGAGGGCGTTGACGTCGATCTGCTGGAGGGCCTTCAAGGCGTCCCCCGGCTGGCCCCCGGAGACCTCGATGCTGACGATGAACCGGTTGCCGATGATCATGTCGGCGCTGGAAAGGCGGTCCCCGTTCGACCAGCTCTCGTGCAGCAGGTGGCCGCCGACGGTCCGCACCTTCTCCCAGCCGTCGTCGGTCTCCTCCTCGTAGCCCTCGCCGAGCATCGACCAGCCCGCCGCGGCGCCGAGCGGGGTGCCCGCCGCGTCGGTGATCGTCACGCTGATCGTCTTCGGGCCCTTGCCGTAGCTCGCCTCGGCCATCGAGATCTTCATCCCCATCATCCCGGTCTTGCTGCCGGAGGCCGACGTGCGGGGCAGGCCGAGCAGCTCGTCGGGAAGGAGCTTCTTCAGCTCCCGGAAGTCGACCGGGTCGGCCTTGGGCGCGCCCTGCTGCATCTGCTGGAGCTGGGCGAGGGCCTTCTGCAGGTCGACCGGGGCGTCCTGGGCCCGCGCCGGCAGGGCGAGAACGGCGGCGAAGAGCAGGCAAAGGGCGAGGACGAGAACGGGACGGGTGACCTTCATGGAACCTCTCCTTGGACCCGGGTCGCCGGGTCGCCGAATCTGTTCAGCCGCACGGGGGGTCTCATTGGTTCGCATTCATCATTTTGCCACATAAACCGGAAAAAAGTTTATTAAGAGTCTTGCAATATACGGATCATGTGGATATACCGTTGCGCCCATGGACCGCCCGATCCAGCCCGGAGAGATCGACCGGCTGCTCGCCCCGGAATCCCGCGCCTGCGGCGCGCTCTGCGACTGGCTCGGCCACTTCGCGAACCCGGTCCGGCTGCGGATCCTCTGCCGCCTCCTCGCCGGCCGGGCCTGCGTCGGCGAGCTGGCCGAGGCGACCGGGGAACGGCAGCCGACGGTCTCCTCCCACCTCAAGCACCTGCTGCTGGCGGGGCTTGTCAGCCGGGAGCGGGAGGGAAACCGGGTCTACTACCAGGTCGAGGACCCCCTGGCCCTCGAGACGATGGAGTTCCTGGTCGAGCTGGCGCGGCGGTTCCAGGGAGAGTCCGGGCGCGCCCCCGGGGAGGAACAGGGATGAAGACCCTCGTGCCGATCGTCGTCGCCACCCTCGCCCTCTTCGCGACGTGGGTGGCCTGGACCCAGAGCCTCGATCCCCAGGAGCTGGCGGCGGGCGCCGTCCTCTCGCTGCTCGTGG
>JAMOQA010000451.1 GCA_027064265.1 Acidobacteriota bacterium | reverse complement strand
ATGGGGGGGATCGGCCTCGGCTCGTACCTCGCGGGCCGGGTCGGCGACCGGGGGCTCCGGCGCGTGCTCTTCTTCTTCGCGGGGGCGGAGGCGCTGATCGGGGCGTGGGCGTTCCTCTCGGCGCCCCTCCTCGGGCACTGGCTCCCGGGCCTCGCCGCCACCCTCGGCCGGGCGACCGGCGCGGACGGCCTCCCGGTCCCGCTCCGGGCGCTCCTCGCCGTCCTCGTCCTCCTGCTGCCGACCCTGGCGATGGGGGCCTCCCTTCCCTGGCTGGTCCGGTTCGTCACCGGGGCGGGACTCCTGCCGGGCCGGGCGACCGGGCGGCTCTACGCCCTGAACACCCTGGGGGGCGCCGCCGGCGCGTGGCTGGCCACCTTCGCCCTGGTGCCCCGCCTCGGCCTGACCGGCACGGTCTTCCTCGCCGGGGCGACCAACCTGGCGGTGGCCGCCGCCGGCCTCGCCCTCGCCCGGACGATCCCGGCGGACGCGGGGGAGCCGGCCGCGGGCGAGGACCCCCCGGAGGAGGCTACGCCGGAAGCCGGCGCCCCCGACCCCGCCCGCCTGCTCCTGGCCGCCTCCCTCGGCTTCGGGGCCAGCGGGCTCGTCGGCCTCGCCCTCGAGGTGACCGTCCACCGGGTCCTCGCCGTCCTCGCCGGGTCGTCGGTCTACGCGTTCACCGTGATGCTGGCCGCGTTCCTGCTGGGTATCGGCCTCGGGTCCCTCGCCGCCGGGCGCCTCGCCGACCGGGCCCGCCACCCGGCCCTCGGCCTCGCGGTCACCCTGGGCGGGCTCGGCCTCGGCGCCGGGCTCCTGCCCCTCCTGCTCCGGGAGGGGACCTGGACCGCCCTCGGGCGCGCCCTCGGCGCCCCCTTCCGCGGCAACCCGTTCTCCGCGGAGATGGGAGCCGCGGTCGGCGTCCTGCTCCTGCCGACGGTGATGCTCGGGGCGGCGGTCCCGTTCGTCGGCCGGATGGCCGGGCGGGTCCCCCGCCGGATCGCCCGCCGGTTCGGCCTCGCCTACGCCCTCAACACCGCCGGGGCGGTGGCGGGCTCCGCCCTCGCGGGGCTGGTGCTCGTGCCGCACCTGGGGACGGCCCGGTCGTTCACCCTCCTCGCGGTGCTCGCCGGCCTCGCGGGGGTCGCGGTCGCCATCGCCGGCCTGCCCCGCGGGCCCCGGACGAAGGGGATCGTCGCGGCGGGCCTCCTCGCCGCGGTCGGCGCCGGGGCCGGGATCGCCGCCGACCCGGTCCGCGAGGCGATGCTCGACCGGTTCAGGGGCGCCGACGTGCTGGTCTTCCGGGAGGGCCCGGTCCAGACGATCGCGGTCACCCGGGAGAGCAACGACCAGCAGCTGACGTTCCTGCGCCTCGTCACCAACCGGACCAGCCTGACCGGCACCCACTTCTACGCGCAGCGGTACATGCGCCTGCTCGGGCACCTGCCGGCCCTCTACGCCGGGAAGTCCCCGGAGCGGGCCCTCGTCATCTGCCTCGGGACCGGGATGACCGCCGGGGCGGTGGCCACCTGGCCCGGGATCGACGAGCTCGGCATCGCCGAGATCTCTCCCGAGGTGGTCGACGTGGCGGACCTCTTCCGGGACGTCT
>JAMOQA010000450.1 GCA_027064265.1 Acidobacteriota bacterium | reverse complement strand
AGCCCGGGGGTCGCCCGGTCCTCGAGGGCGGCCTCCATCAGCTCGTCCGAGTACATCGAGAGCACGTCGAGCATCTCGGCGCGCTTCTCCTCGGCCCGGGGCAGGAGGTCCGCGGGGATCGGCTCCTCCACCACGTGCTCGCCGTTCGCTCCCTCGAAGCGGAGGGCCTTCATCTCGACGAGGTCGACCACCCCCGCGAAGTCCGCCTCGAGCCCGATCGGCAGCTGGAGCAGGACCGGGGTGTGCCCCAGCTTGTCCCGCAGCTGCTCGGCGACCTTCTCCGGGTTCGCGCCGGAGCGATCGCACTTGTTCACGAAGGCGATCCGGGGCACCCGGTAGCGGCGCATCTGGCGATCGACGGTGATCGACTGGGACTGGACCCCGGCGACCGCGCAGAGGATCAGCACCGCCCCGTCCAGCACCCGGAGGGCGCGCTCGACCTCGATGGTGAAGTCGACGTGGCCCGGGGTGTCGATGATGTTGATCGCGTGGTCCTGCCAGCGGACCTGGGTCGCCGCCGACGTGATCGTGATCCCGCGCTCCTTCTCGAGCTCCATGTGGTCCATGGTCGCCCCGACGCCGTCGCGCCCCTTGACGTCGTGGATCGCGTGGATCCGCCTCGTGTAGTAGAGGATCCGTTCGGTCAGGGTCGTCTTGCCCGAGTCGATGTGGGCCGAGATCCCGATGTTCCGGATCCGCCGGATCGTGTCCTTCATGGGTGCATCCGTCCTCTCCCGCCCCCGCGGGGGCGGGTGCTTCCGTGCCTCGTTTCCGGGGGAAAAGGCAGACCGGTGAAAATTATGGGGGCAAACGGCCCGTTTGCCAGAAGATTTTTCGTAGCCGCCGGAAAAAGTAACGTTTTGGTTAGAGATCAGTCTCCCCGTTCGACGGCGTGTTCCTCGACGAACGCGTCCACCTGCTCCGGGCGCCCCAGCACCATCAGGAGCGCCCCCTCCCGCAGCGGTCGGTTCGGCCGCGGCGGAATCTCCGTCTCGTAGTCGTCCCCCTCGGTCCCGGGGACGGGCTGCTTGATCGCGACCACCTGGAGATCGAACTTCCGCCGGAAGTCCAGCTCGGACAGGGTCTTGCCGACGAACTGCTCCGGCACTCGCACCTCGGCCACGTCCACGTCCCGACCCAGGTCGAAGAACTGGGTGAGGCGCGGGTTGGCGATGGTCTTGACCATCTGCTTCGCGCTGTCCCGCTCCGGGAAGACGATCAGGTCGGCGCCGAGGACGCGGATCGCCTCCTCCTCGTCCCGACTGTTGACCTGGACGGCCACCGTGGGGACGCCCGCCTTCCGCTTCAGGTAGTGGGTCACCAGGACCGCCGCCTCGAAGTGGCTCCGGATGCCGAGGACGGCGGCGTGCCAGCCCCGGGCCCCTTCCTTCTCGAGGACCTGGGTGTTCCGGATGTCCGCGACCACCGCCCGGGTGACCTCCGGCGCGATCTCCTCGATCGCGTCCTCCCGGTGGTCGAAGACGATCACGTCGATGCCCGGTTTCCCGGCGAGACCGAGGGCGGTCTGGCGGCCGAAGACCGAGAGGCCGAGGACGGCGATGGTGCGCTTCATGGCGGACCTCCGCGTCAGCCCACGAGGATCCTCT
>JAMOQA010000449.1 GCA_027064265.1 Acidobacteriota bacterium | reverse complement strand
TTTCCCTCACGATCCTGCTCGTCTTCGCCCTCACCGGGGTCGCCAGCCTGGTCGGCCTGGGGGAGAGCTCGGTCCTTCTTCGCTACCTGGCGTTCGTCGCCTCCGAGGGATGCGCCCTCGCCGTCGTCGCCGCGGCGCTCCTGCTCACCGGGGCAGGCGCCGAAGCCGTCGGGATACGCGCTCCCGCGAACACGGTGGCCGCCGTCGGCGAGGGGATCGCCGTCGGCGCCCTCCTGGTCGCCCTGACCCGGGGGTGGGCCCTGGCCCTCGCCCGGTGGGCGCCCCTCCTCCACGAGCGGCTGCTCGCCGAGGAGCAGCGCCAGCTCGACGCGCTGGCCGGGCCGTGGCCCCTGCTGCTCCTCGCCGCCCTGGTCGTGGCCCCCGCGGTGGAGGAGCTCTTCTTCCGGGGGTTCGTCTTCGGCGGCCTGCGTTCCCGTCTCGACTTCCCCTTCGCCTCCGCGGCGTCCGCCCTGGCCTTCGCCCTGATCCACCTGATGCCGGTCTCGGCGCCCCCGCTGTTCGCCGTCGGCCTGGGAACGGCGGCCCTCTACGAGCGCCACCGCTCCCTCCTGCCCTCACTGGCAGCGCACGTGACCTACAACGGGATCGCCCTCGCCGCCTCGTTCCTCGGCCGGTAGCGGGCGGGCGCCGGCTCAGGCGGGGGCGGGAGCCTCCTGCTCGCGGAGGACCCGCGACTCCAGGATCGCCTTCGGGATCCGGTCGAGGGGCAGGACCTCCTCGGCCGCCCCCAGCTCGACGGCCGCCCCGGGCATTCCCCACACGACCGAGGTCTTCTCGTCCTGGGCGATGGTGTGGGCACCGGCCTCCTTCATCTTGAGCAGGCCCGCGGCACCGTCCCGGCCCATGCCGGTCAGGATCACGCCGACCGCGTTCGCCCCGGCAACCTCGGCGACCGATTCGAAGAGCGGATCGACGGCGGGTCGCTGGAAGTGCACCGGCGGATCCTCGTGCAGCGTCACGAAGTAACGGGCGCCGCTCCGCCGCAGGCGCATGTGCCGGTCGCCCGGCGCGATCAGCACCACCCCGGGGACGACCGCGTCGCCCGCCTTCGCCTCCCGCACCTCCATCCGGCACAGCCCGTCGAGGCGCTCGGCAAACGGGCGGGTGAAGTTCTTCGGCATGTGCTGGACGATGACCGTCCCCGGGATGTTCGCCGGCATCCGGCGCAGGATATCCTCGATCGCCCGGGTCCCCCCCGTCGAGGCGCCGATCGCGACCAGCTTGTGCGTCGTCGTCTGGAGCAGCTTCGCCGTCTCCACCGGGGCCGGCGCTTCCGCGGCCCGCTGCTGCACGTGCAGCTTGGCACGCGCGGCCGCCCGAATGGCCCGCGCGAGATGGCCGGCGACCTCCGGCACGGTGTACGCCGAACCCGGCTTGCTGATCACCTCGACGGCGCCGAGCTCGAGGGCCCGCAGGGCGGTCGGGGAGTTGGCGGGCGTGAGCGAGCTGACGACGACCACCGGTTTCGGATAGTGGCGCATCAGCTTCTGCAGGAAGGTCAGCCCGTCCATCCGCGGCATCTCGAGGTCCAGGGTGAGCACGTCCGGGTCGAGCTTGACGAGCATTTCCCGCGCGACGTACGGGTCCATG
>JAMOQA010000448.1 GCA_027064265.1 Acidobacteriota bacterium | reverse complement strand
GCGAAGCGCCAGCAGGGCGGCCTGTGAGCCCCCAGGCGCGGAGGGTCCCGCGACCGCCGTCGGTCGAGCCGGCGAGCCAGCCGGAGGCCGGGGAAGGACCCCGTGGGCGAGGTACGCAAGAAGCAGTCGGAGGCCCGCACCCGCGTCCCCGGAGCTGCCCGGGGGACGGCCGGGGAAGGACCCCGCGGGCGAGGAGCGGGAGGCCGCCTCCGCGTTCCCGGGACTGGCCAGCGGCGGTTCGCCTCGCCATGCGCGTTGCAGTCGACGGTTTCATTGCCGCCGGCCTGGGGGGTTGCGACAGAGAACGGTGGGAAATGCACGGTCGGCGACAGAGAACGCGGCTTCCCGCACGCTGTTCGGGGGACGAATGCCCGTGGTGACGGTCTCGGGGTCTTCGAAGGTTTCGCAGCTGTTCGGGACTGTCTGGTCGAGCGGGTGCCGGCGTGGCGGATGTGCAGGAACCCGCGTTCTCTGTCGGAGAGCGTGCGTCGAGGCCCCTTCTCTGTCGAGAAACGTGCAGGAAGGCACGTTCTCCGTGAGGGGACCGCGGGGATCGGCTAGCATGCGGCGGGGAGACGCCATGAAGGAAGGATTCCTGGAGAAACTGGCCGGCGTGCTGGTCGTCGCGGTGCTGCTGCTCGGCGCGATCCAGGTCGAGATCACGCTGCATGAGGGTGCCCATGCCCTCGTCGGCCTCCTTCGGACAGGCGTGCCCCCCGTCGAGGTCTTCCTCCACCCCTTCGCGGGAATGGTGGTCCATCCGGCGACCCGGCACGGGGAGCCCTGGTCGGTCGCCGCCGGTCCCCTCGTCGATTTCGTGCTGGCGATCGTCCTGCCGCTCCTCGCCTGGCGGCTGCCCCGGCGCCGCGGACTCCTGCTCCTCCTCGGCTCCGGCGCGGTGGCCGCCCTCGGCCGGTTCGTCCTGCCCCTCGGGTTCTCGGACCTGCATCACCTCGCCCGGATCTGGGGCGTCCCGCGCCTTCCGTGGGCGATCGGGTGGCTCTTCCCCGTGGTCGCGGCGACCTGGCTCGCCGTCGGGATCGGCGGGGGCCGGCGCTTCCTCGAGGAGGCCGGCCTCGCGGAGGGGCCCCCGGCGAGGCGGCTGGCGATGGGGGGGACGGCGCTCGCCCTCCTGGTCGGCGTGCCCCTCGGGATGCTCGATCCGCTGGCCGTCCAGGGGACGCCCCTCGCCGCCGTCGGCCGGCTGGTGCTGCCCGCGTGGATCGCCTTCCTCGCCATCGTCTCCCTCGCCGCCTTCGCGCTACCCCGCGGGGTGCGCCGGTGGACCCTCGCCTGGACCTCCGGCCTCGCCGCGCTCACGGTGCTCGCCGCCCTCCTGGGTTCCCCTATGCCGGGTTCGGATGGCCGACCCCTCGACCCGGTGATCGAGCGGGCGAAGGCCGCCGAGAGGACCGGCGACTGGGAGGCCGCCGCCCGGGCGTGGGCGGAAGCGTACGACATCTCGCCCCAGGCGATCTTCGCGGTGAAGTCCGCCCGCGCCCTCGCCAGGCTGGGACGCTGGGCCGACGCGGAGGAAGCCTCGCGGTGGGCCTACGCGTCCGCCGTCGGCGACGGCCAGGAAGCCGTCGCCCGCACCTGGTGGGGAGTCGCCC
>JAMOQA010000447.1 GCA_027064265.1 Acidobacteriota bacterium | reverse complement strand
AGCTTGCGGGCGACCCGGGCCGGCGGGACCCGGTTCTCCTCCGCCTCGGCGAGGATGGCGAGGGAGAGGCGGTAGATGCCGTTTTCCCACTCGTCGCCGAGATGGCGCTCGATCGCCGGGTCGTTCGTCACGTAGCCGTACTGCTCGTCGGCACAGTTGACGATTCCCATCCGGTTGACCAGGAAGTCCGGCATGTACAGGACGCCGTGCTCGAGGAGCAGCAGGTCGTCCCGCTCCATGTCCTCGAGCTGGTTGTTGGCCGCGCCGCAGACGATGCGGGCCCGGATGCCGGGGATCGTCCCCGGGTTCAGGATCCCGCCGGTGGCGCAGGGGGCGACGATGTCGACCTCCTCGTGGAGGATCGACACGTCGCCGCGGTCGACGACCCGCGCCTCCATCACGCCGGGATGCCGCTCGTTCGCGGCGGCGACCAGCTCCGGGTCGATGTCGGCCCCGACGATCCGGGCGACCCCCTTCTCCACCAGGAAGTCCGCGAGGGGCGCGCCGACGTGGCCGAGCCCCTGCAACGCGACCGACTTCCCCTCGAGGCTGCCCATCCCCAGGTGGTGGAGGGCCGCCTCCATCCCGCGCAGGACGCCCCGGGCGGTCGGCACCGAGGGGTTCCCCGAGCCGCCGAGTTCCGGCGGGATGCAGGTGGTGAACCGGGTCTTCGAGAAGACCGCCGCCATGTCCTCCACCGACGTCCCGACGTCCTCGGCGGTGACGTAGCAGCCCCGGAGCGACGTCATGAACTCGCCGTACTCCTCGTAGACCTTCCGGCGCACCGCGGGATCCCCGAGGTCGGGGGCGGTCTCCCGGACCATCACCCCCTTCCCCCCGCCCCACCAGAGGCCGGCGAGGGCGTTCTTCTGGGTCATCCCCTTGGCGAGGCGCAGGCCGTCCCGCAGCCAGTCCTCGACCGTGTCGTACCTCCAGAACCGCACCCCGCCCGCCGCCTGGCCGCGGCAGGTCCGGTGAACGAACGCCCCCTGGAGCGTGCCGGTCTCCGGGGCGACCTGGGCGAAGACCCCCTCGTGGCGGTCGAAGTCCCGCCGGTCCTCGGCGAGCAGCCGGGCGAGGGGTGCGAGCACCTCGTGGGAGGCGCGCACCGTCCCGGCCTCCTCGTCCCAGGCGAGCCAGAAGCGGCGGATTCCCTGCTCGCGCAGGAAGTCGCGGAACTCGACGGGGGACATGCGGGCGAGGTCGATCTCGGCCATGGCGGGTGCTCCTGCCGGGCCCGGGGCCCGGTCGGGGTGGGGGGACGGGCGCCCATTATCCGACGACCAGGACGACCTTGCCCGTGGTCCGGCGGGAGGCCAGCGCCTCGTGGGCCCGGCCGGCCTCCTCGAAGGGGAAGGTCGGCCCCGGGAACGGCCGCAGCTTCCCCTCCCCGGCGAGGGCGAGCATCCGGTCCATCGCGCCGCGGAACAGCTCCGCCCGGTCCCAGAGGTGGACCAGGTTGAACCCGGCGACGGTCCGGTTCTTCCCGACCAGGTCGAACGGGTGGAACCGGGGCGTCCGCAGGAACTGCCAGGCGAGCCGGAGCCAGTTGCGGCGTCCGCCCCGGGGCGTCATCGACGAGAACCCGTAGCAGACGAGCCGTCCCACGGGCC
>JAMOQA010000446.1 GCA_027064265.1 Acidobacteriota bacterium | reverse complement strand
AAGGAACGTCAGGGGAAGGCAAAAAAGGGCCCTCGCGAGAGGGCCGAGCTGGTAGAGGAAAAGGAGCCATTCGCCCGTACAAGTAGCAATTGCCGTGCCAGCCTGTTCGGATGGGGGCGGAACGAAGAATCACGGGTTTCCGGCGGTTTCCGGCCGACGTGTCCGGCCAGGGTGACACCGGGGTGTCAATCTGGCAGGGAGATCGGTGACGCTCGGCGTCACCCTGCCGACAAAAAATCGTCACCCCCGGGGGAACCCACCCGGGGGCGGATGGTGGACCGCATGGGATTCGAACCCACGACCTCCGCGTTGCGAACGCGGCGCTCTCCCAGCTGAGCTAGCGGCCCACGGGTGTCCTGGTGGGGCGTGCAGGATTCGAACCTGCGACTTCCACCGTGTGAAGATGGCACTCTACCACTGAGTTAACGCCCCACGGCGGACCGTTGCCGGTCGGCGGAGGAGCATACACGCGGCCCCGGGGGCTGTCCAGATCCGCGGGCGTTTTCCCGGAATCTTCGGAGCGGGGGGGAACGGTTCCGCCCCGTGCCTGTGGACGGCCCTGTGGACGGAGGTCCGGCGGGCTCGCGCAAGTTCTTGATGTGCCATATATTGGGTATGTCGGCACGAGGGGCCCAAAATCTTGTGTTGACATGGGCCCCCGACCTCGCTACCTTCGCTCGCGCCGATCGCCCCGGGACGTGCCGCTGGCGTTCGCCGGGTGTCGGTTCCTGTCAGCGTCGAGGGCGAAGGAAACAGGGAAGAGGGACGAAGATCGAGGCCGGGGGCCGGCCCGAGAAGGGAGGATGCTGCGATGCCGATGCGCGAGCCGAGGGGGGCCGGGGAGAACCGCGAGTCCGGGATGCCGCGGGGCGACCTGCCGCGGGATCCGGGTGCCGGCGGCGGGCCCCGCCGGGGACGGGGCGGCTTCGGGCCGGGGCCGGGGCTCGTGATCCGGCGGCGGCACACCCGGGAAGGGGAGGACCCGTTCGAGACCGTCGAATGGGATCTCCGCACCGCCGTGATCACCAACGAGAACGGCGAGGAGATCTTCCGGCAGGACGACGTCGAGGTCCCGGCCTCCTGGAGCCAGACCGCGACGAACATCGTCGCCCAGAAGTACTTTCGCGGCGCGCCCGGCACGCCGGAGCGGGAGCGTTCCGTCCGCCAGCTGATCGGTCGCGTCGTCGAGACGATCACCCGGTGGGGCTGGGAGGGAGGCTACTTCCGCACCGAGATCGACCGGGACGCCTTCCGCGACGAGCTGACCTGGCTGCTCCTGCACCAGCACGTCGCGTTCAACTCGCCGGTCTGGTTCAACTGCGGGATCGACGAGCACCCCCAGGTCTCCGCCTGCTTCATCAACAGCGTCGAGGACTCGATGGCCTCGATCCTCGAGCTGGCGAAGACCGAGGGCCTGATCTTCAAGTACGGCTCCGGGGCGGGGGTGAACCTGTCGTCCCTGCGTTCCTCGAAGGAACCGCTCTCCGGGGGTGGCACGGCCTCCGGGCCGGTCTCGTTCATGCGCGGCTACGACGCGTTCGCCGGCGTGATCAAGTCCGGCGGCAAGACCCGCCGGGCGGCCAAGATGGTCATCCTCGACATCGACCACCCGGACA
>JAMOQA010000445.1 GCA_027064265.1 Acidobacteriota bacterium | reverse complement strand
AGCGTCACCCGGTCGGGCACCGGGATCCCCTCGAAGGCGGAGGCGACGACCAGGAGACCCGGGGGGTGGTCTCCCGCCGAGGCCGGCCGGTCCGGCGGGTCGAAGACGACGATCCGCTCCGGGCGCAGTCGTTCCCGGAGGAGGGGCGCGATCTCCCTCCGGGCCCAGGCGACGACGGGATGGTCCGGTCCGAGTGCCATCGCCGGGCACGATAGCAGGTAGACTCTCCGCCATGCACGCCACCGACCGGGAAGGAACCCCCGCCGGACCCGCCCGCCTCGTCGTCGGGTGGGTCCTCGCCGCCGACGTCACCGACCCGGTCCTCCTGCGGGCGTACCGGGAGGGGCGGGACCGGCTCCTCGAGCTGCTCTCGTCCTGGTTCCCCGAGTTCGCCTGGGAGATGCCGTTCGTCGAGCGGCGCGTCCATCCGCCGAGCGGCGCCCTCGACCCGCTCGAGCTGCTGGAGCTGGGCGCCGAGGAGAAGCTGGCCCGGCACTGGGACTACGTCCTGGTCCTGGTTCCCAACGAGCTGACGCCACGGCACCGGGTCGCCGCGGTCGGCGTCCCCTCGTCGGCCCTCGAGGCCGCGGTCCTCTCGACGGCCCGCCTCGGCAACGGCGCGCCCCTCGCCGACCGGGTCGCCGCCCTGGCCCTCCACCTGCTCGGGCACCTGTTCGGGCTCGGCCACGCGGAGAGCGGCCCGATGCGCCCCTTCGAGGAGCCGGCGGAGGCGTCCCTCGAGCCGTACCCGCCGGAGCAGCGGGAGACCGTGGTGGAGAACCTGCGCGAGGTGACCGACGCCCGGCTCGAGGAGCAGCGGGCCCGCTGGGCGGCGCTCACGTTCTACTGGCGGGCGTTCTGGTCGGACCCCCGCGGCATCGTGCGGGACATCCTCGGGGTCCGACCCTGGAACATGCCCCTCTACCTCGGCCGCCTGACCGCGGCGGCCGCGGTCTCCCTCGTCTACCTGCTGCTGACCGCGGAGTCCTGGGAGGTCGGGGCGCACCTGGGGCGAGCCTGGCTCC
Organism: Acidobacteriota bacterium; assembly: GCA_027064265.1. Taxonomy (GTDB): domain Bacteria; phylum Acidobacteriota; class Polarisedimenticolia; order J045; family J045; genus JAMOQA01. The sequence goes on along the minus strand of JAMOQA010000445.1, from coordinate 597 downwards.
TCGCGGCCCCGGCGGCCTCGGTGCTGGTGGCGACGGTGTTCCTCTTCTGGGGCCAGAACCTCTCCCAGGTCGGCCGGGAGCACGGCTGGCGGGAGCAGCTCGCCCGGACCCGGATCGTCCTCTTCGGGACCCTGGTCCTCGGCCTCGCGTCCCTCTGGTTCGTCCTGTTCGCCGTCTCCTGGGCGGTGGCCGCGGCGCTGCCCCTCGACGTCTTCGCCGGCTGGGCCGGGGTTCCGCCGGAGCGGCTCTCGATCCCGGGCTACGCGGCCTTCATGGCGACCATCGGCGTCCTCGCCGCCGCCCTCGGCGGCAACCTGGAAGAGGAAGCGGAGATCAAGGCGGAACTCCTCTTCGACGAGGAGACCTGAGCCGCTCGCCCGCATCTCCCTGGTAAGACGAGGGTTGCTGTCCACGAAAGAAGACCTCCCGCGGGGGTGTTGACACGGGGCCGGACATTGTCTACTTTGTCCTAGGACATTAGGACAAGGGAGGCCCCATGGACCTGCGCCTCGATCCCGGAAGCCCCGTTCCCCTCTACCGCCAGCTCTTCGAGGAGCTGCGCCGGCGGATCCTGATCGGCGCCCTCGGCCCCGGGGA
>JAMOQA010000444.1 GCA_027064265.1 Acidobacteriota bacterium | reverse complement strand
TTCTGGCTCCAGAGGACCTTCTCCGGGTGCACCTGCGTGAGCCGCATGCGGGCGGTGATCGTCACCTCGACCCGGTCGTACCGTCCCCGGGCGGTGAACGTCACCGGGTCGGTCCGGAAGCTCATGATCGTCCCCTCGAGGACGACGTCGGCCCCCTCCCGGCCGGCGACCGCCTCGAGGCGCCCCCGGTGGACGAACTCGTCGACCAGCGCCTCGGTGATCCGCTGCTCGATCTCCGGGCGGTCGGTCTCGTTGTGCAGGGTCGGGATCCCGATCGCGTGGACCCCCTCCGGGAGGAAGGAGTGCGCCCCGCCCATCCCGGCCAGGTGGTACCCGCACCCGGGAAGGGAGACGATCGCCGGGAGGACCAGGAGGAAGGCCGCGACCAGGCGTGCCGGCCGCATCGTCAGCCCCGCACGACCAGGTTGACCAGCCGCTTCGGCACGTGGACCACCCGGACGATCTCCTTCCCCTCGAGATGGCGCGCCACCGACGGCTCGGCGCGCACGCGCTCGAGGATCGCGGCCTCGTCCGCGTCGGCCGGCACGGTCACCTGCCCGCGGAGTTTCCCGTTGACCTGCACCGGCAGGGTGATCTCGTCGAGGACGAGCAGGGACGGGTCCGCCTCGGGCCAGGGCCGCCGGGCGACGAGCTCCCGCCGCCCGAGCCGGGCGTTCATCTCCTCGGCCAGGTGGGGGGCGAACGGGGCGAGGAGCCGGACGAGCACGTCCAGGGCCTCGGCGAGGGCCATCGCGAGGGGGGTCGCCGGGTCGATCTCCTTCCCCTCGGTCAGGCGGTACAGCTCGTTGACCAGCTCCATCTGGGCGGCGATCGCGGTGTTGAGCTGGAACTCCCGGTCGATGTCCCGGGTCACCCGCTCGATGGTCACGTGGACCAGGCGGCGCAGTCCCTTCGCCTCCGGGTCGGCCGCCACCGCGGCGGGATCCTCCGGCGGCACCGGCAGCCCGCCGACCACCGGCGCCAGGCGCTCGAAGAGCCGCGCCACCCGGTGGACGAACCGGTGGGTTCCCTCGATCCCCTGCTCGGACCACTCGAGATCCTTGACCGGGGGTCCGCCGAACAGGGAGAAGAGCCGCATCGCGTCCGACCCGTACCGCTCGATCAGCTCGTCCGGGTCGACCACGTTGAGCTTCGACTTCGACATCTTCTCGACCCGGCCCTCCAGGGGCGCGCCGCACTCCGGGCAACGCGGGTCCGCCGGGTCGACCTTCCCCGGGTCCTGGTAGTCGTGGACCGGGCAGCGGTACGAACGACCGAGGACCATCCCCTGGGTGAAGAGCCGTTCCGCCGGTTCCTCCACCCCGAGGAGCCCCAGGTCGTGGAGGAACATCGTCCAGAAGCGGAAGTAGATCAGGTGTCCGACCGCGTGCTCGACGCCCCCGATGTAGAGGTCGATCGGCATCCAGTAGTCGGCAACCTCCCGGTCGAAGGGGGCGTTCTCGTTGCGCGGGTCCAGGTAGCGCAGGAAGTACCAGGACGAGTCGACGAAGGTGTCCATCGTGTCGGTGTCGCGCCGCGCCGGCTTCCCGCAGCGCGGACACGGCACGTTCACCCACTCCTCCACCTGGCCCAGCGGCGAGCCGGTCTGGCCCTTCCACTCCGGGATCTCGGGGAG
>JAMOQA010000443.1 GCA_027064265.1 Acidobacteriota bacterium | reverse complement strand
CGGGCCGGGCGGTCCGGATCTTCTCCCGGAGCTGCCACGAACGGGGCAGGCACCGGGGCGGGCCGACCGACGTGTCGCCCCCGAGGACCACCAGGCCGGGGAATCCCTCCTCCGCCGCCCGGTGGGCGAACCGGAGGCAGTATTCGAGGGGATGCTTCAGGGTCAGGAACGGGACGATCCGTTCCCGGCGCGCGTCGGGACCCAGGTTCCGGACCAGGTGGGTGACCGATTCCTCTTCACCCGTCCCCACCGCGTCGTCGGTGAGGAAGATCACGGTGTCGGCACGGGAGAGCCTGCGAACCGCCTCGTGGACGTCGATCCAGGCGTCCACCGCCCGGTCCCCCGCGAGGTCCCGCCGCGGGGGACGCAGCTCGACCGCGAGCAGCGGCCGGGGCTGCCGCAGCCGGAACCGGAGCCCGCCGGGAGTGGAAGGCGCGGAAGGACCGATCACCGGGGCACCCACCTCGTCCGCAGCCGGGCCAGCTCGCGGCCGTCCTCGGCGGAGAGCAGCCGGTGGAGGAACACGCCGTCCTCCCCCTCGGCAGGGCGGCAGCGGGAGACGATCTCCACCGGGAAGCGCGCCTCCGCCAGGAACGCGATCTCGAGGGAGACGAGCCGGCCCTCGCGCCAGGTCGCCTCGGGTAGCGCTTCCACCGCCCAGGCGACGTAGGCGGTCTGGTTGGCGTGGAGGTTCATGTCGATCTCGCCGCGGCGGAGCCGGAAGCGCAGCTCCGTCCCCCCTTCCCCGGCCGCCGGCAGTTCCCCGCGAAACGGGTCGTCGAGGGCCCGGGGCCGGTCAGGCAGGGGGTGGTTCCGTACTTCCGGGGGGATCCTGAGAAGCCGCCGCTTCACCATGTCGACGACGACCCAGGCACTGGTCGCCACCCCGATCCGCTCCCCGGTGTCCGCCCGGAAGAGTTCGAAGTCACGGGTCGCCTGGACCGGGCCGGCCGAGCTGGGCCAGGTGACGACCCGCACCCGTTCCCGCCAGCGGGGCCACGCGGAGAGCCTCACGTGCAGGCGACGGAGCATCCAGGTGCGCCCCTCCCGCTGGAGAGACTCGACGGACCACCCGAGGGCGTCCGCGTGGTTCCCGGCCACCTCCTGGAGCCAGTTCGTCAGCACCGGCACCCGGGCCCGCTGCCACGCGTCCATCTCGTACGAGCGGACGGTGAACTCCTCGATCCAGGTCAGCCGGTCGTCCCGGTCCCCGCGGTCGTCGGTCAAGGTGAAGCCCTCCTCCCGCGGGATGATGCCACGGAAGCCGCCCCCGCCCGAGCGCGCCCGGGACCGGCGCCCGGCTCAGTCCCCCGGTGGCGCGGGACCCCGGACCGCCAGGCGGATCACCGCCGACAGGTCGTGCCGGGCGGCCGGGCCCAGCGTCTCGAGGGCCCAGCGGACCCGGCCGAGGGCTTTCTTCCGCGGGAACTTCAACTTCCGCGCGAGGCCCTCGGCGATGTCTTCCTCGGTGAACACCGCGCCCCGGTGATGCACCAGCACCTGTCCGGACGTCCGGACGTCCTCCACCGGCGCCCGCGGGACGTCCCGGGGTGGACACCCCCGTCCGGACGTCCGGACGACGACGAGGGTTGGAGCATCCTTCTCCTTCTCCTTCCGGCGCTCCAGCCGGAAGAGGT
>JAMOQA010000442.1 GCA_027064265.1 Acidobacteriota bacterium | reverse complement strand
ACGCCGGGCAGCACCTGCCGTACCCACTCGATCGCGCGGAGCGCGTAGGCCGAGTGGCCGGCGAAGGTCACCTCCGCCTTCGTCGGGTCGTCCCGGTTCACGGTCACCCGGGTGTCCTCGCCGGGCAGGTCCTCGACGACGCACTTGATGATCATCCGCTGGCGCCACTTGCCCCTTTCCATGCGGAGGACGGGAACGTTCCAGGTCTCGAGCATCACCGCACCCCACCGGGCCCGGTGGGCCCCCTGGTAGAGCATGTAGCCGTGACCGGTGGTCGCCGTCGTGCCCTGGAAGTTGTCGACCCCTCCCAGGTAGATGTCCGCCGTCACCGAGACCTGCTCGTGGAGGCGCCGGCCGACCCGGGGGCCGTCGAGGCCCGAGCGCAGCAGGATGTGCGGGTTCCAGATCGGGTTCGCCCCGAGGCCGACCAGGTCGGCCCGGGCGACGTGCTCCCGCCCGTCCCGGTCGAGCCAGCGCACGCCGGTGGCGGTGCCTCCCTCGACGTCCACCGCCTGGACCGCGGCCTCGAGGCGCAGGGTGACCCGGGGGTCCTCGAGGAGGTCCGACATCTCGTTCAGGATCGTGAACTTCGCGTCGACGGGACACAGGTTGCAGACGCCGGCCGCGCAGCAGGCGGGCCGGTTCGCCGTCGGACGGGTGGGGCGGGCCACCGGCTGCACGAAGAACCGGTCCGGGTAGGCCTTCTTGAGGAGCCGGTCCGGCAGCGACATCGAGTGGGGCGGCTGGGGGTAGGGGCGGGACCGCTCGAACGGCGTGTCATCCGAGGGCCCGGCGACCGCCATCATCTCCTCGGCGAGGCAGTAGTAGGGCTCCAGGTCGTCGTAGCCGAGGGGCCAGTCCTCGCCGACGCCGTAACGACTGCGGAGCTGGAAGTCCTCGGGAAGCATCCGCGGCGCGCACCCGAACCAGGCGTTGGACGCGCCGCCGAGGGCGATCACCTGGCTCCAGGGCTTCCGGGGAGTGCGGTTGACGAAGGTCGCCTCGGCGTCCTTCTCGAGGCGGCCCCGGTGGGCGAGCTGCCAGTCCAGGTCCCGCCGCGGTCCCTTCTCGAGGACGAGCACCCGCGCGTCCCGGTGACCCGGATGCTGGAGCCAGCGGGAGAGGAAGAACATGCTCGCGAAGCTCGAGCCGACGAGGACCAGGTCGTACCGTTCGGTGCTCATCGCGTCTCCTCCCCGGGGACCCCCGGGCCGGCCGTGCCACCGAGGCGCCGGCGGACCTCGCGGACGATGTCGGTCGTGGCGTGGGTCTTCGGATCGCCCACGGTGATCACCCGGATGCCGAGGTCCCGGTGGGCCGCCTGCTCGTCCGGCGGGAGGGTCTCGGGCCGGTAGTCCGTTCCCTTGGCGTGGAGGTCGGGCCGGAGCAGGCGAAGGGTGGGGGCCAGGGTGGTCTCGGGGAACCAGGTGACCAGGTCGACCGCGCGAAGGGCCGCCACCAGGTGCATCCGGTCGGCGAGGGGCACGATCGGCCGGGAGGGCCCCTTGAGCGCCCGGGCCGACTCGTCGGCGTTCAGGGCCACGATCAGCAGGTCTCCCGCCGCCCGTGCCGCCGCGAGGTAGCGGGCGTGCCCCACGTGCAGGATGTCGAACAGGCCGTTGGCCAGGACGACGGTCCCGG
>JAMOQA010000441.1 GCA_027064265.1 Acidobacteriota bacterium | reverse complement strand
CGAACCGGCCGGCCGTCGGCGTCGTAGATCTCGACCCGGGCGGCGACCTTCTCGCTGTCCAGCTCGAGGAAGATCTCCTCGGAGCGGCCGTCCGGGCCGAGGCGGAGCCGGCCGCCGGTGTCGACCAGCACCTCCCGGCCGATCATGTCCATCGCCTGGGCGTTGACCAGCTGGTCCTGCCCGGAGATCACCCCGTCCATCCGCTTGTTCAGGTCGATCAGCTGCTCGAGGCTCGAGAAGGTCGCGAGCTGCGCGACGAACTCGGTGTCCTTCTGGGGCTCGAGGGGATCCTGGTTCTCGAGCTGGGCGACGAGCAGCGTGAGGAAGTCGTCCCGGCCGAGCACGTCGTCCCGGTCGACGAACGGGTTCGACGGGGAGACCGTCCGGTAGTTGGTCGGATCGAGAACCGTGTCCGCGAGCGCGTTCATGCGCCGTTCCTCCTCGCCGCCGGGAAGAGCAAGGGGTGTGCCAGCACCGCCCCCCGCGGAAATCCACGCCTGGTGCGGTTTCCCGGAGGGCGCCTCGTCGCGGGAGAAGCGAGCCGGCAACCCTTGCCCGCCCCGGTAGGAAAAAGCTGCCGCCTCCTCAACCGACCACGTCGAGGAGGGAGGTCGCGACCCGGCGCGCCCGGTCGACCGCTCCCGGGAGGGCCACCGCCTGCGGGGAGCTGCCCGGAGACGCATCGCGCCCGTTCCTTCCGTCCCGCCTGCCCGCGGCGCCGTGGGACGGATCGCCCTGGCCTCGTGCGTCCCCGGCGGCGACCTCCACCTGGACCGCGGTCCCCTGGCGGGCGCAGGCGAGCTCGATCCGGGCGCTCTCCTGGCCGAGGAGGGCCGCCACGTCCGCCCGCTCGGCCCGGACGTGCACGTGGAGGCGGTCGCCGCGCCGCACGAACCGGAGGACGACCTCGCCCAGTTCCGGCGGATCGAGGCGGACCGTGACCGAGCCCCGCTCTCCCTCGAGGGAGGCGAGGCGGGCGGCCACCTGCTCGGCAAGCGCGGGAGCCGAGCCGCCCCGGGGCGCGGATGGAGACGATGGCCCGGCGGACGGTCCCGGTCGCCCGGCGCCCTGGACTGCCGCACCCGCCGCGGGGCCACGCCCGCCACCGGCGCCCGGGTCGCCGCCGGGGCTCCCGCTCGCCCCGGCACCGGACGCGGGGGGCACGGGCGCGCGCGGAGCGGCTGGAACCGCCTGGGAACCGCCGGAGCGACCGCCCTCGGGGGCGGGCGCCGGCTCGGGCGGGGAAGTCACGGAGCCTGCGGGTTCCGGGGCAGGCGGGTCGGGTGCCTGGCGTCCCCCCCCCGCCGCCGCGCCGGCCGGGAAGCCCCGGGGCACGGCCTGGCGGACGGGCCCGGCCGGCCGGCCCTCCGCCGGAGCCGGTTCCGGGTGCGGAAGGTGCCGCGTCCTCTTCCCCGTCTCTCCTCCGTGCCGGGCCCGGAGTCGGCCTCGCTTGCCGGCGGCGCCCCCGCCCTTCGTCGGCCCGACGCCCCCGGCTCCTTCGCGTTTCCCGGGTCGTGCCGGGGAGCGGCGACCGGGCCCCCCGGGAAGCTCCCCGGGACGCCCACCCACCGGTCTTCCGGTCGAGACGGGCCACGGGGCCCCGTTCCCCGGGCGCGGGAGACCGGCCGCACCGGGACCGGCAGGGCCCGGCTCGCGGGCCCCGGGAGCGGGCTTCCCGACCGATTCCGCGCTCCCGCGGGGAAGGGGCGCTCCTCCGTCGCGGGTTCCCGGGGAGCGCCGTCCCGGTGCGGCCTCCCGCGGTTCCCCTCCGGCGCCGGCGGTGGTCTCCGTGGCCGTCGCCCCGCGGGACGGGGCCCGCTTCCCCGGCTCCTCCCGGGAACCCGGCCGGGACGACCCCGCCGCGGCGGCCCTTCCGGGCGGCGCCGTCCCCTCGGGGCTCCCGCCGGGAGACGCCCTCCCCGGAGACGGCCCTCCCGACCCGGGCGCCTGCCCCGGGACGACGAACACCGCCCCCGGGTCCGGGGAACGTCCCGGTTCCCTCCTGGATCCGCCGGCCGCGCGGGGCGGCCCCGCCGGGAGCACGACACGCATGACGCCCCGGCAAAGAGCAAGGACCATGCCCGCGTCGGAAGCCGGGAAAGACGGGGTTTCCACGCCGGGACGGACCGGCACCCGGCAGATCCTGCCGCCCCGCCCGGCAGGGGTTTCCGGGGGCCGGGGGCTCAAGGCGTCCCGGACCGGGGCCGACAAGTCCGGAGAGAAGCCGCCTCCCCCCGCGCGGCGGAAGGACTCCCGTGGCCGACGACGCGACCAGGCTGTTCACCAGGCTGCTTCGCGAGGAACCGGACGTCATCCTCCAGATCCTCGCGGAGAACGTCGGTTCCCTGGTGGGCGCCGAGGTGGAGATCGACCCGATCCACGAGGACGAGGCCCAGCTCCGGGAGACCCTCGGCAACAAGGACCTCTACTTCTTCCCGATCACCGACCACCAGGAGAACCGCACGACGGCCCTCCTGATCATGGACCTGCCCGCCGCCGTTCACGCCGGGGCGGCCTTCGCCCTGATGGGCCCCGAGCAGGTCGAGGAGGTCCTCGAGACCGGCGAGGTCCCGGACATCCTCCACGACTCGATCGGCGAGGTCGCCAACGTGATCTGCGGGGCGGCGGCGAACGTGATCCGCGAGAAGAGCGGCCAGGCGCCGGAGTTCCGCCGGGCGGCGGACTTCAAGAAGGTCCACGCGGGCCCGTGGCCCTCGATCCTCGGCGACATCAACGGGGACGTGCCCTGGGAGTTCGTCGCGGGGCGGCTCACGCTCAAGGGGGAAGACCGGGGGGTCATCCTCTTCGCCGGGAGCGACGAGGAGAAAGGGGTGATCACCCCCGAGATGATCCGGGAGGCCCGGGCGGGCGGCGGCGGGAGCGACGAGGGAGCGGGCCAGGCCGCGGACGAGGGGGAGGCCGTCGCCACGAGCGGAGCCGGTGGCGGCGGGACCGACGAGGGGGAGGCCGTCACCGGGGGGAGCGCCGCGGCGAGCGCCGGCGACGGGGGCGAGGCGGTCGGGCCGGGCAAGACGGCCGGCGGCGGGGGAGACGACGGCGGGGCCGCGGCGGGAGCCGCAGGAGCCGGCAGTGGCGGGGGTGCAACGGGAGAGGCCGCGGCGGGAGCCGCAGGAGCCGGGAGTGGCGGGGAAGCCTCGGGGGAGGCCGCGACCGCGGGGAAGGCAACGGGAGGCGCCGGGGCCGCGGGCGCGGCGGCGACCGCTTCCGGCGCGGTCGGCCTCGATCCGTCCTCGTCGCGGATCAGCCTCTCCGCCCAGCCGGCGGACCCGGCGGCCCGCGACCTGCGAAACGCGCTCCTGGAGATCGGGGTCAACGTGCCCCCCCTCTATCGCCCCGGCGGCGCCGTGCCCCGGAAGTCCGACGCGGTGATCGTCGTCACCCGCTCTCCCACCGACCTGAAGCTCCGGACGGAGCGGATCCGCGCGATCGGGCAGACCGAGGGGGCGATCGTCGTCGCTTCCGACCACCCGACCCGGGAGCTCGTCCTCGCGGCCCGGGAGGTCGGGGCCGCCGGTTTCCTCGTGCTGCCGACGACGCCGGACAAGCTGCGGGAGCTGCTCGCCCGCCTGCCGCGGCCGGCGCAGGCGGAGCCCGAGACGGCCCCGGCCTGATCTTTCCCCTTCAGATTCTCCCCGTCCGTCCGATACGGAAGCCAGGAACGCACCCCGAACGGGGGGGCGTGCAACCGGTATCCGCCCGGAGGAGACGAATCGATGGCGATCAAGGTTCTGCTCGTGGACGACTCGGCGGTGATGCGGAAGGTGCTGACCCGTGCCCTGCGCCAGGCCGGCCTGGACGTGGGGGACATCCTCGAGGCGGGGGACGGCTCGGAGGCGATCGGGGTCCTCGAGAACGACTCCTCCGTCGACCTGATCCTCTGCGACTGGAACATGCCCAACATGAACGGCCCCGACTTCGTCGCCGCCGCGCGGGCGAAGGGCTACGAGATGCCGATCGTGATGGTGACGACCGAGGCGGGGAACGAGCGGGTCCAGCAGGCCCTCGACGCCGGCGCCAACGGCTTCGTCACCAAGCCGTTCACCCCGGACAAGCTCGGCGAGGCCCTCGAGAAGATCCTCCAGCCGGCCTGATCCGCGACCGGCGAGGGGGGTCCGACGAGGGAGGGAACGACGTGACGGTCGACACGGCGGTGGACGTGGGCACGATCCTCGCGGAGGCGTTCCGCGAGAACATCGAGATGATGTTCGGCCTGCCCCTCGAGGGCCCGAAAGAAGGGTCGGGGGACGAGCACATGACCATGTCCGGCATGGTCGGGCTCGGAGGGCCGGAGTTCCGGGGACTGCTCCAGATCGCCTGCACGGACCAGGGGGCCCGCAAGCTGGCGGCCACCCTGCTCGGCGGCGAGGAGATGCTGGGGGACGACCCCGCGATGATCGCGGACGGCCTCGGGGAGCTGGCCAACCTGGTCGGGGGAGCGATCAAGCGGCACCTCGACGAGTCCGGCGGCAACATCGAGCTGTCGCTCCCATCGGTCCTCGAGGGGGAAGGCAACCTGCTCGGGGTCAGCAACTCGGAACGGGTGACCCTCCGCTGGATCGTGGACGGCGAGGAGGTGGAGACCTCCCTCGTCTACACGGTCAACGGTTCCTGATACCGCAGGGCCGCGCGCGGGCCATGCGGGCGGGGAGCCGGCACGCCGGCTCCCCTCGTCATTCCGCCGTTTTGCGGGCCTCGCCCTCCCCGGCGGACGGCGGCGGCGCGAATCTCGGCAGCAGGTCCCGGTGCCGGTCGTCGGGGAACTCGAGGAGGAAAACCCACAACTCGCCGTCGACGAACTTCGGGATCCCGGGGGGTGCCGGCGATTCGCCGCAGGGGCTCGGAGCGACCCATTCCGGCCTTCCCTCCCGGAGTTCGAACACGACCTGCGCGGAGGTCCGCTCGATGCAGAACGGACCCCGCCATCGGGGGCCCGGCAACTCCTTGCAGGGCTCGTCCGGGTATGCGAGCCAGGCGACGAGGTACATGTCGTCCCTCGTCAGGAAGATGCACGTCTCCCGGTCGCCATCGAGGTACAGGTGGCGATGGAACCAGCACGTCGCCAGCCTGGCCTCCTCCGGCTGCTCGTGGACCGGCACCAGGGAGATGCCCTCGGGGCCGTAGAGACCCTCCAGGAACTCGAGGAGGCCCCACACCTCGTGCCGCGCACACGCGGGCGGCAGGTCGAGCTCCCGGCAGTCGGGGTCGTCGAGCGAAGGCTTCTCCTTCCACCACCGCATCGCCCGGACCGGGTTCGTGCGGTGCCGGGACGGCGGCGGCCCGGCACACGCGGCGGTTGGAACCAGGAGAGCCAGGACGAGCAGCAGGGCGAACGCGGCGATGGAGTCCGGACCTCCGCGGCGCATCGGCGGTTCCTCCCGGGATCTCGTCCCGGGACGAGACTAGCACCGCAACATGGCCCGCCGGACCCGCCACCACGGAACGCGCGGTGTGCACACGGCAGGCCCGCAGGGGAACTCAGGACGGGTCGTCGGGGCCGGGGACCGGGAAGGAGCCCGGGGGCAGGAACGAGCGGGGGACGCGCGCCTGGCCGCGCGAGGGGCCGGCGGGGCGGGATGCCCGCCGGGCCGGGACCGGCCGGCCGGGCCGGCTGGCGGAACGCCGGGCGAGCTGCTCGCGCAGGCGGCGGGTGTTCGCCTCGATGCGGGCCCGCTGCTCCTCGAGGGACGCCTTCACCTCCCGGAGCTGCTCGAGCTGGCGGCGCCACCCCTCGGCGAGGCGGCGGAAGTTCTCGTCGAGGCGGCGGAGCCCCTCCCGGGAGCGCGCCGTCGCCGCGGTCACCTGGGCCTGGCGGGCGAACGTCTCCTCCAGGATGGGGAGGTAGGGGCCTGCATCCTCGGCGAGGGAGATCCCCTTCCTCGTGAACGAGGAGCGGATGCTCTCGACGAAGGACTCCGGCACCTGGTGGCGCCGGGCGAGGCGGTCGATCTGGTCGGCGAGGGTCCTCGTGGGCTGGTCCATGGATGCCTGCTCCCGACCTCCCCGCCCTCCCCTGTACGGCGAAACCCCCGCCGTGCAAGGGCTCCCCGGGGTCCGCGAACGGGCCCGGACCGCCGCGGGCGACCCGGAACGGCTACTCGCCCGGCAGCGGGAGCTTGTCGGCCAGGTTGTTCCGGATCCAGCGGGCGTCGAACCACTCGATCGGGTCGACCGCCACGCCGGAGACGAAGATCCCCAGGTGCAGGTGGTCGCCCCCCGCGAGGCCGGTGGCCCCGGTCCGCCCCAGGATCTCCCCCTTCTTCACCACCTGCCCCGGAGCGACGTCGATCGAGGAGAGGTGGGCGTAGAGGCTGAGCAGGCCGTAGCCGTGGTCGAGGACGACCACGTTGCCGTAGATCCCGAGCCAGTCGGCGTAGAGCACCCTGCCGGAGTTGGACGCGGGCACCGGGGCACGGGCCGTCGAGGCGAGGTCGAGACCGAGGTGGGTCTGCCGGTCGACGACCTTTCCCCCATAGACGTACGTCCGGTCGTCGGCGTAGCCGGCCCGGCGGGCGGAGTTCGGGAGCTGGAGGAACCGCCCGTGCCAGAGGAACGCCTCCTCGCTCTGCCGGGAGAGCTCGGCGATCTTCGCCCGGTTGGCCCGGCGGAGCTCGCCGTTGATCCGCAGGTACTGGTCGAGCAGGCTGCCGGAGGCGTCGAATCCGGGGGTGCGGGAGGCGATCGCCGGGACCACCCGCTCGAGGAACCGGTCGGAGAGGCGGATCGTATCCCGCCGGGGCGGGTGGCCGGCGGCGTCCTCGGCGAAGAGGCGGATCTCCGCCGGGTCGTCCAGGTTCCACGGGACGCCGTAGAGGCAGAACCGTTCTCCCTCGCCGCCGCCCGGGAACGGGTGCGAGGGGATCTCCACCTTCCCGACCCTGACCCCGGACCGGACCGCCGCGGGGCCGACCCGGAAGACCACCGCCCCCGCCCCACCCTGCCGGACGTAGTGCTTCGTCGAGACGACACCAAGGGAGGGCGGCCGGAAGCGTACCTCGAGGGTCTTCTCGAGGACCACCGGCTCGGGGTGCCTGAGGAGCCCGTGCCGCCGCGCGGCGACCAGGCGCAGGGTCACCTTCCCCTCCCGCAGCCATGCCGGGGATCCCTTGGCGAGGCGCGCCTCGAGCCCCGCGGTGCGGGGCGGGACCTTCTTCCAGAACTCCCAGGGGGTGGGGAGCTCGGCCCGGGTCTCGCCGAGGACCTCCTCGTGGTCCCCCTGCACGGCGAGGAGGGAAAGGGAGACGATGCCCCCCGCCGGGATCTCGGCGGCGGCGGTCACCGCCGTCCCCGGCAGGCCGACGGCGGGCCGGTCGGTCTCGAGGGAGAGGCGGGGCTCGGGCCCCACGTAGAGGAGACCCCAGGAACCCCAGGCAACCAGGGCGAGGACCAGCAGGACGAGGACGAGGCGCAGCTTCATCAGGAACTCCCGCAGGGGAGGAGCCGGCGTTCACCGGCCCCGGATCTCGCGGTAGCGGCGGCGGGTCATGGCCACCGGGTCGAAGTCGGGCTCGAGGAACAGGGCGATGCGGCGCACGACGATGCCCCGGGGAGTGCCCTCCTTGGCGACGACCATCACCGCCGCCGCGCCGTCCCGGCGCCAGACGGTCCCCTCCACCGGGTAGCCGGAACGGGGATCCCGCAGGTCGACGAGGGGGGTGACCGGGTCGCCCCAGCGCTGCGCGAGGGCCTCGCGCCACTCCCGGGCCACCGGGCCCGGCTCGTCGGCGAGAAGGACGACCCGGGTCACCGGGGCGTCGTCCCGGTCCCGCTCCGCCTCGAGGCGGACCGTGACCTCCGGACCTCCCGGCAGGTCCTTCGCCCGTCCCTTCCAGCGCCAGCGGAAGACGCCGTCCTTCTCGCCCCGGGCCCGGAACTTCCCGCCCCGGGCCGCGAGGGCCTCCCGGGCGGCGGCGACGGTCATGCCTGGACGCACACCGAGGACCGAGAACGCGCCCTCCCCCGCCGCGGTGGGCAGGCACGCGAGGAGCAGCACGACCAGCAGCGGAACGACGCGACGCATCGGGAACCTCCCGGCCCCATGATGCGACGGGACGCCCCCGCCCGCACGTCCCCCCGGAACGGGCCCGTCGCCCGGGCCCGGCGCGTCGCCGGACGCGGGCCGCCTGCCGGCGGCCCCTACGGGATACGCGCCTCTTGGTTTGCCGTAGGGGCGGAGCGTGCTCCGCCCGTCGTCGCCCGAAGGGCGACGATGATGGCGGTGCTTCGCACCGCACGGGTCCAGCACGCTGGACCCCTGCACATTGAGCGGCTCGTCGTTTTCCGTAGGGGCGGACGGAAGGCCGCCCGCCGGTGCGTGGCGCACCAGGTTCCGGAAGGCGGGGCAGGATAACCCGCGATCTTGCAAGGGGGGTGTTCGATAACGCGGGGATTTGCAAGTTTCCGGGGGTCCCGGAGCGGGCGGAGTTGCGAAATCGAACGTTATCCCGCCCCGGGGTTGCAGGATTCGCGGTTATCGAACACCCCCCTTGCAGAAAGAGCGGTTATCCCGCTCCCGGGCGTGACCTTGGCCTGCGAACCTCACACTCGACGCTCGCGGTGCTCCGGAACGAACGCGTCGCCCGGTGCGGGCCGCCTGCCGGCGGCCCCTACGGGGATACGCGTCTCTTGGTTTGCCGTAGGGGCGGAGCGTGCTCCGCCCGGGTCGTCCGCAGGGCGACCATCATGGCCGGGCTTGGCCCGGCACGGGTCGAGCACGCTCGACCCCTACGCCTTCACGTTCAAGTCGTGTGCGACGACGAGACGAACGCGTTTCGAACAACCGTAGGGGCGGAGCGTGCTCCGCCCGGGTCGTCC
>JAMOQA010000440.1 GCA_027064265.1 Acidobacteriota bacterium | reverse complement strand
ACGATGGTCGCGCTTCGCGCGACGAAGGGCGCAGCACGCTGCGCCCCTACGGTCGCGCGGGGCGCGTTCGTTTCGTTCGCGCGCGAGACGTGAAGGCGTAGGGGTCCAGCGTGCTGGACCCGTGCGGTGCGAAGCACCGCCACGATGGTCGCGCTTCGCGCGACGAAGGGCGCAGCACGCTGCGCCCCTACGGTCGAGCCGGGAGCCGCAGCCCGCTGCGCCCTTGCGGGACACGACGGGAGCCCGCGGGACCTCGTCGGCGTCAGGAGAACGGCGCGACGTCGCCGGCGCCCGCGCGGAGGACCACCGGTTCGCCCTCGGTCAGGTCGATCATCGTCGACGACTCCACGTCCCCCCAGCCGCAGTCGAGGAACAGGTCGACCAGCTTGCCGACCCGCGCCTCGATCTCGTCCGGGTCGGCGAGGGCGTACTCGTCACCGGGCAGGCGGAGGGTGGTCGCCATCAGCGCGCCGCCGGCGGCCCGGGCGACCTCCCGGGGAACCGGGTGGTCCGGGACGCGCAGCCCGATCGTTTTCCGCCGGGCGAGCAGGATCCGCGGGACCTCCCGGGTGGCGGGCAGGACGAACGTGTACGGGCCCGGGAGGAAGTGTCGCAGGATCCGGTAGGCGTGGTTGTCGACGAGGGCGTAGCGGGCGATGTCGGAGAGGTCGGGCACCACCAGGCTGAACAGCTTCTTCTCCGGGTTGATCCGCTTGATGCGGGCGACCCGCTCGAGCCCCTGGCGCGATCCCGCCATCACCGCGAGGGCGTACGACGTGTCGGTCGGCAGCACGACCACCCCGTGGTCACGCAGCACCTGCCCCACCCGCTCGACGAAGCGGCGCTGGGGGGTCTCCGGGTGGACGCGCAGTCGTACGCTCATCGGTGGGAAACGATAGTCCCGGGACCGGGAAGGCGCCCACCGTGCGGGCACCGCGGGCCGGCTCAGCCGATCGGCTCGCCCTGGAAGCGCCCCTTCTCGTCGCGCACCAGCCGGGCGAGACCGACCTCGGGGTCGTGGGTGTAGAAGATCCGCCCGCCCCGGGCGAGCAGGTCGTCGAAGAGGGCGCGCTTCTCGTCGATCAGCAGTTCCGGGTACCGATCGTAGCCCATCGTGATCGGGACGTGGGTCCAGGGCCGGCCGGGGACCAGGTCGCCGACGAAGACGACGGGGCCCTCGTCGGTGGCGATCTCGGTCATCAGCATGCCGGGCGTGTGCCCGTCGGAGAAGAGGTGCCGGTAGGTCGGGCCGAGGGCCTCGCTCCGGTCGCCGTCGACCAGCTCCAGCCGCCCGCTCGCCTCGAGGAGGTCGAGGATCACCGGGATGAACGACGCCCGGTCGCGGGGGTGGGGGTTCCGGGCCCGTTCCCACTGGCGCCGCCCGACGACGAACCGGGCCCGGGGGAAGAGGAGTTCCGGGTCCCGTCCTTCCTCCCAGGCGGTCAGCAGTCCCCCGGCGTGGTCGAAGTGAAGGTGGCTGAGCACCACGACGTCGATCTCCTCGTGGGAGACGCCACGGGCGGCGAGACTGTCGAGGAGGACGTGCCGGTCTTCCTGGACGCCGTACCGCTCCCGGAGCTTCGGCTCGAAGAAGGCCCCGATCCCGGTCTCGAAGAGGACCTGTCGGTCTTCCTCCCGGACGAGCAGGGCCCGGCAGGCGAGGGGGATCCGGTGGAGCTCGTCCGGCGCGAGCCACCGTTCCCAGAGGACCCGCGGAGCGTTGCCGAACATCGCCCCGCCGTCGAGACGCTGGGTGTTGCCGGGGACCTCGAGGAGTTCGCGCTGCATCGATCGCCTCCTTCCCGGGAGCGTCGGCCGGGACCGGGGATTGTCCCCCCGGCAGATCCGCCTGTCACGCGGACCGCACCGGGCGAGGCGTGCGTTGCGGCACCGCGTGCGTTCGCCGCCGACGGGCGGCCTTCCGGCCGCCCCTACCGAAACCCTCGAGATGCGCAACCTGTAGGGGCCGCCGGCAGGCGGACCGCACCGGGCCACGCGGGGCGGCGTCAGACGGCGAGGGCGACCGCGAGGGCCGACCGGGTCGCCTCGAGGACCCGGGCGGGCTGCGCCGCGTCCCCGATCACCCGGTGCGGGATGCCGCGGCGCTCCAGCTCCTCGGCGAGTTCCGCCCGGGGCCGGGTGCCGACGGCGACGACGATCGCGTCGAAGGGGGGCAGGCGCTCCTCCTTCCCCTCCGAGCCCTCGAGGAGAACGCCGTCGTCCTCGACCCGGACGAGGCGGGTGCCGGTGCGCACCTCGATCGGCAGCCGGGCGATCCGGCCGAGCATCAGCTTGCGGGTGATCGGTTCCATGTCCCGGGCGATCTCGTCGAGCAGCTCGACGACGAGCACCTCGGCGCCGTCCTCGGCGATCGTCTCGGCCGCCTCCATGCCGATCATCCCGCCGCCGAGGACCAGCACCCGGCCGTGCAGGGCGGGCCGCCGGGCGAAGTACTCGACGCCGGTGATCGCTCCCGCCTCCGCGAGGCCCGGGACCGGCGGCAGGACCGGCCGCGCGCCGGTCGCCACGATCACCTCGTCCACCGCGAGCTCGACGGCGAGCTCGGGGGTCACCCGGGTCTCGAGCCGGACCTCCACCGGCGACCGGCGCAGCGCGGCGACCAGCCCCGCGAGGGGCCGCCGCATCCGCTCCTTGCCCGGCGCCCGCCACGCGAGGGCGAACTGGCCGCCGAGCTCCTTCCCTTCCTCGCAGAGGATCACCCGGTGGCCGCGTTCCGCGAGGAAGAGCGCTGCCGCGATTCCCGCGGGACCGCCCCCGGCGACCAGGACCTTCTTCGCCCGTTCCGCGGGGGGCAGCGGGTCGGGACGGCCGACCCGGGGGTTGACGATGCAGCCGAGGGGACGGCCCGCCTTGACCTCGGTGAGGCAGCCGGCAAGGCACCCGCCGCAGGCCACGATCTCGTCCGCCTTCCCCTCGAGCATCTTCCGGGGGAACTCCGGGTCGGCGAGCACCGCCCGGCCGAGGGCGACCGCCTCGATCGGCCCGGCGAGCAGCCGCTCGATCCGGTCCGGGTCCCCCATGCGGCCCGCGGCGATCACCGGGAGGCGGGTCCGGCCGGCGACCCCCGCGATCGCCTCGTCCTGGGGGGCCTCCGGGAGCGCCATGTGCCCGTAGTACCAGGGCGGCGCCTCGCACGCGTTGCCCATGCCCGCGTGGACCGCGGCCACCCCGAGTTCCTCGAGGAGGGCGAGCAGGGGCGCCAGGTCGGCCGGCCGCAGGCCTCCCTCGACCATCTCCGAGGCCGACACCCGGGCGATGACGGGAAGGGCGCCCGCCCCCTCGCGGACCGCCGCCAGGACCTCGCGGGCGAACCGCAGGCGCCGGCCCACGTCGCCGCCCCAGGCGTCGTCCCGCCGGTTCGTTCGCGGCGAGAGGAACTGGGCGACCAGGTAACCGTGGCCGAGCTGGACCTCGATCGCGTCGTAGCCCGCTTCCCGTGCCCGGCGGGCCCCCTCGCGGAACGCGGCGACGATCTCCCGGATCTCCTGCTCCGTGAGCGCGCGCGCCTCCTGGCCGGTGGTGGGGCAGCTGGCGGGCGAGGGGGCGAGAGGCACTCCCCCGGCCTTCGGGTTGGCGGCCCGCCCGGCGTGGTTCAGGTGGCAGCAGGCGAGGGCGCCCCCCTGGTGGAGCGTCTCGACGACCCGGGCGAGCCCGGCAACGTGACGGTCCTCGTGGATGGCGAGCTGCCGCGGGTGTTCCCGGCCGGACGGGAGCACGGCGCACGGCTCGGTGATCACCATCGCGGCGCCGCCCCGGGCGAGCTGCCGGTAGAAGGCGAGCAGGTCGTCGGTCACCTCGCCGCCGGGAGCGCAGCGGGCCGTCTTGAGGGGAGCGACGAGCAGCCGGTGGGGAAGGGAGAGGGAGCCGAGATCGAGGGGACGCGCGGCGAGCATGGGAAGTCCTCCTCTCGCCCCCCGGATGCGTCTTCCGACGCCCCCGTTACGCGACGGGGGCGGGCCCGCGGGCCCGCCCCCGGAAGGGTCGGTCGGCACCCGATCTCAGTAGGCCTCGGGTTCCGCCAGGACCTGGTCGTCGACCTTGTGGGAGAAGGTCACGTAGACCCAGGCCTGGTAGGCGATCACGATCGGGACGAAGACCAGGGCGACGCCCAGCATGATCTTCAGGGTCAGCGGGCTGGACGCCGAGTTGTGGGCGGTCATCGTCGCCGCCGGGTCGAGGCGGGAGGGGAGCAGGTTCGGCCAGAGGCCGGCGACGCCCCACAGGGTGGCCGTCACGATGGCGAGGCCGTTGGCGCCCCACGCCTTGAACCATGCCCCCTGCCTGCCGAAGACCGGGACCAGCACGAGGCCGACGACGGCGAGCAGGGGCAGCACGAAGAGGAGCGGGTTCGCGAAGTAGTTGTTCCACAGCGGGGTCGCCCAGTACGAGGCGACCAGCAGGACCGCCGCCGCGACCAGCTCGGCCGGCCAGAGCTTCAACGCGAGGGAGCCGGCCCGGGCCGAGAGATCTCCCTCGGTCTTCGCCGCCGCCCAGAGCGCCCCGTGGACGAGGAACAGCAGGACGAACGTCAGCCCGCCGAGGAGCCCGTACGGGTTCAAGAGGGAGAAGATCGTCCCGTCGAGCATCACGTAGCCCTCGGGGGTCATCCGGGTCGGCAGGCCGCGGAAGATGTTGGCGAAGGCGACGCCGAACAGCAGGGCCGGCAGGAAGGAGCCCACGACCATAGCCAGGTCCCAGGTCTTCCGCCAGCGGTCCGAGTCCTCCTTGCCCCGGAACTCGAAGGAGATGCCCCGCAGGATCAGGGCGAAGAGGATCAGCATCAGCGGGGTGTAGAGGGTGCTGAACATCGCGGCGTAGGTGTTGGGGAAGGCGGCGAAGGTCACACCGCCGGCGGTGATCAGCCAGACCTCGTTCCCGTCCCAGAAGGGGCCCATCGCGTTGTAGACCAGGCGGCGCTCCCGCTCGTCCTTCGCGAGGAACGGCATCAGCGTGCCGAGACCGAGGTCGAAGCCGTCGAGCAGGAAGTAGACCGCCCAGAGGACGCCCCAGAGGATGAACCAGGTGAGCTCGAGCATCGTCATGCCCTCCCAGAGGCCCTCAGGCCGCGGCCGGGCCCTTGCGGGCGTACTTGAACAGCAGGTAGAAGTCGGCGATCCCCAGGAGCGTGTAGATCACGGTGAAGCCGATCACCGTCGTCAGCACCTGGGCGGTATTGATCGCCGGCGAGACCGCGTCCGACGTCTTCATCAGGCCGTAGACGATCCAGGGCTGCCGCCCGACCTCGGCCAGGGTCCAGCCGAGCTCGATCGCCAGGTACGGCAGCGGGATCGACCACAGGAGCAGCCTGAGGAGGAGCGGGTTCTCCTCGGGCCGCGCCCGCTTCCACGTGGCCCAGGCCGAGAGCAGCAGGAAGAGGAACCCGAGCCCCACCATCAGCCGGAACGAGACGAAGGTCGGCCACACCGGGGGACGCTCCTCCGCCGGCCATTCCTTGAGCCCCTTCACCGTCGCCGAGGGGGCATGGTGGGCGAGCATGCTCAGGGCCCCGGGCACCGGCAGGATCTCGACGGCGTTCCTCTCGTTGGCCGGGTCGGGGATCGCGAGCAGGTAGATCGGGGCGTTCGCCTTCGTCTCCCAGTGGGACTCCATGGCGGCGAGCTTGGTCGGCTGCTCCTCGGCGACCGTGGAGCCCTGGACGTGCCCGTGGATGATCACCGCGATGGAGAACACCAGCGCCCAGACCGCCGCGACCCGGAACGACTTCCGGAAGAACTCGACCTCGTTCTTTCGCAGGAGGTGCCAGGCGCTGATCCCCATCACGAAGAAGCCGGCGAGGATGTAGGCCGACTGGGTCGTGTGCAGGAACTTCAGCACGGCGGCCCGCTGGGTGATCACCGCCAGGAAGTCGGTCAGCTCGGCCCGGCCGTTGCGCAGCGTGTAGCCGACCGGGTGCTGCATCCAGGCGTTGGCGGTCAGGATCCAGTACGCGGAGAGGTTCGTCGCGAAGGCGACCAGCCAGGCGGCAAGGAGGTGGACCTTCTTCGACACGCGGTTCCAGCCGAAGGCCCAAACCGCGATGAAGGTCGACTCGATGAAGAACGCCGCCGTCGCCTCGATCGCCAGGAGCGGACCGAAGATGTCCCCCATGTACTGGGAGTACCGGGACCAGTTGGTGCCGAACTGGAACTCCAGCGTGATCCCGGTGACGACCCCGATCGCGAAGTTGATCAGGAACAGCTTCCCCCAGAACTTCGTCGCCCGGAGGTAGTCCTCGTCGCCGGAGCGCACGTAGAGCGTCTCGTAGATGGCGACGAGGATGGAAAGGCCGAGCGTCAGGGGCACGAACAGGAAGTGGAAGTAGACGGCCACGGCGAACTGCAGCCGCGACAGCAGCAGGACGGCATCCATCGCTTCCCTCCTCGTGGCCGGGAGACGATCCCGACCGCGGCCAGAACGCCGGCGCCCCGCGGAGAGCGGGCCGGGCCGGCGAGCTCTCGCAAGCTAGTTGCATCCGCCAGAAATTACCAAGGCCGGGAGCGCCTGTAAACCCCACCTCCCGGTCCGACAAAAGGGTATCGCAGTGACGGTTACCCGTGAAGGGCAGGAGCGGGGGTGTTCGACCGGCACCGGACGGGGGCGGACATGCCCGGGCTTCTCTCCCTTCCCTGGCTCAGAGTCCCCGCCTCTCGAACCAGGCGAGGAGTGCGCCGAACCCGATCGCCGCCAGGGGAACGGCGATCCAGGAGGGCACGCCGATCAGCGCCGGGAGGGTCACCTTGCCGAGGGCGCCGACCGGCAGGAGATGGTCCTTCACCCACGGGTACGCGAGGGCGTAGAGGGTGGCCCCGGCGATCCCGCCGGCGATCCCGAACGCCGCGTCCCAGCGGCCCTCGCCGAGGGCTCCCAGGCTCGTCCCCGGGCAGTAGCCCAGGAGCGCCCACCCCGCGCCGAAGACCAGGCCGCCGAGCAGGTTCGCGAGGAGGTGCGTCGCCTTGAGGTGGGGGGCCGCCCACCCGAGGGCGAAGGCGACGTGGAGCCCGACCATGCCGACGATCACCGCGCTCAGCATGAACTTGAAGATCGTCATGTCGACGAGGCGCAGCGCGCCGAGCTGCCGGTCGTAGCGGAGCACCTCGGCCCGCTGGAGCAGGACCCCGAAGAGGATCCCGGTGACGAGGCCGGCGACGAGCGGCGGGATCATCGGCCACCTCCCTTCCCGGCGCGTCCGTAGAGGAGGGACGCCACGGCGATCCCCCCGACGAAGAATGCCCCGGCGGCGACGAGGCTCGAGAGGGAGAGCTGCATCACCCCGGAGAGGCCGTGGCCCGAGGGGCAGCCCCCGGCGAGGCGAGCGCCGAAGACCATCACGAGCCCGCCGACGAAGGCGGCGACGAACCGCGGCAGCGGCGCCGGGCCGAAGCGCTCCCGCCAGGTGTCCGGCACCACCTGCGGCCGGAAGGTCCGGGTGGCCAGCGAGGCCCCGAGCCCCCCGAGCAGGATCCCCAGGACGAACATCCACTGCCAGTCCGGGGAAGTCCCGTACTTCGCGAAGTAGGGGTTCTTCGCCACCAGGTCCGGCGCGAAGGCGGCGACGAACCGGCCGGCCACCCGGACGAAGGTCGTCGACGCGCCCAGGTACTTCCCGGTGAGGAGGACGGAGGCGACGGCGAGGAGGCCGGCGAGACCGCCGGCCAGGTACGGGTTCATCGGTGGGCGAGGGGGGCGGTCGGCCATGGGAAGCTCCTTCCGGGGGCCGGTGAGCCGACCCCCGGAAGGATACTCCGGTCGTCCGCGCGCGGGTCATGGCAGGTGTGCCGGCTCGACGGGGGCGGGAGCGCCGTCGCTCGCCGCCGCGGCCACCGCCGTCGCGTCCGGGGCGGTCCCGGGAGCAGCGTCCGCCACCGCCTCGCCGCCGCCCGCGGGCGCGTCCGCCGGGACCAGGGCCGCGATCCGCTCCGCCGTGGCCTCGTAGCGGCCATCGCCGGCCAGCTCGGCGGCCCGCCGCGCGGCGAGGAGCGCCCCCGGGAGGTCGTCCGCCCGCTCCCGGGCGAGGGCGAGGTTGTGCCAGGCCGGGGCGAGGCCCGCGTCCACCGCCACCGCCTCCTCGAGGGGCGCGATCGCCCGGGCGGGTTCGCCGCTCACCAGGAAGAGGTACCCGAGGTTGTTCCGGGGCCAGGGATTCTCCGGGTCGAGCTCCGCCGCCCGGGCGAACGCCTCCGCCGCGCCGTCCCGGTCACCGGTCGCCACGAGGACCCGTCCCAGCACGTTCCAGGCGTCGGCGTCGTCCGCGTCCCGGTCCAGGGCCTCCTGGACCGCCTGCCGCGCGCCGGGGAGGTCGCCGAGCTCGATCCGCACCCGGGCGAGGTTCACGTAGGCCCGCACCGGGTCGTCCAGCTGCCACGCCGCCGCGGAGAGCGCCGCGGCCGCGCCGTCCAGGTCCCCGGTCTTCCACAGGGCGAGGCCCAGCAGGTAGGTGTCGTACGCGTCGCCGGAACCCTCCTCGACCGCGCAGCGCAGCTCCCGGGCCGCCGTCTCCCGGTCGCCCGCGAGCCAGGCCCGGCGGCCCGCCTGCCGGTGGTCGACGTCGGCTTCGCACGCCGGGGAATCCTGCGTCGCGTCCCCCTCGATGTCGGCCGCGCCGTCGTCGCCGCCGGCGGGTTCCACCGGGGTGAACGCGACCGCCATCGGCCCCCCGGAGACCTCCGCGCTGCCGGTGGCGTCCGCGTCCCCGGCGGCCGCGCCCGTCTCGATGGCCGGCGGCTCCGCGGTCACCACGTGCACCCGGGGCATCACCTTGCCGTCCTGCCCCGAGATCCCGCCCCCGTCGTCCGCCGGGCCGGAACCGCACCCGGCGAGAGCGAGG
>JAMOQA010000439.1 GCA_027064265.1 Acidobacteriota bacterium | reverse complement strand
GAGCGCCCTCCGGTCCCTGCGGCGGCTCGCCCGGCTCCTGCCGGCGACCCCGCCGGACTGCCGGGACGTGCTGCCCCTGCTCGACTCCGGCACGCCCGCCGCCCGGGCACGCCGGAACCGGGACGCTCACGCCAGGGAGGTGAGCCGATGATCGCGCGCAGGATCACCCTTCTTCTCTGCCTCCTCGTCGGCGTGCTGCCGGCAATCGCCCAGTCGAACACCGACGGCTGGTACCTGGACCCGCCGGAGTTCGCCTGGGACCTGGCCGGCGGAGAGAACGGCGGCGACGCCGGCGGTCCCTGGCCGGGCGCCGGGGTGCGCATCGTGCCGAAGCGGGACACGTCCGACGCGATGAATGCCGCCGCCCTCCCCGGGCCCCGGGGGCTCTTCCTCGCCTGGCCGGCCTGGGATGGCCACGACACCGAGATCGTCGTCGCGCTGATCGACGGCTCGTCCGAGCCCCGGTCGATCCGGATCACCCGCAACGGCGGCCGGGACGAGGAACCTTCCCTGGTCGCGGCGGGAGGAGCCGTCCAGCTCGCCTGGGTGCACCGGGAGGACGGCCGGGCGACCCTGCGGGCGGTCCGCCTCGCGGCCGACGGATCCCCCGCCGGCGAGGCGCGGACCATCGGCCGTGCCGGATCCGCCCGCCTGGTGGCTGCCCTGCCCGACGGCCGGATCGCCGCGCTGGCGCTCCGGGGCCCGGCGGCGCGCCCCCGGGTCGAGCTGCTCGTGGAGGGGCGCCGCCGTACCCCCGTCGCCCGGATCGGCCGCGGGGGCGAACTCCTCGGAGTGACGCGCGGCGCGGGCGGTTCCCTGGTCTTCCGCTTCCGGGACGGAGCCCTGGCCGGGCGGCTGACGGTGGGCCCGGGAGGAATCGTGCAGGACCTGGCCTGGGGGGAGGACTGAGGCCGGGTCGGACGCGGGGGGCGACCTCAGAGGGGCACGACGTCCCAGTGGTCGTCCCCCTCCGTCCACCGGAGGAGCAGGCGCCCGGTCGGCGTCCGCACCGTGATCTCGTGGAGGAACCGGTCGGCCGGATCGGACGTGGCGACGAGCCGCCGCCGCAGCACCTCGAGCACGGGGTGGCGGGCGCCGGCCGGGTCGACGACGGCCACCGGGTCTCCCGGGGCGAACCCCTCGTCCCGGGTGATCACCTGCCAGCGCGGGAACGCCACGACGACGCCCATCGAGCCACCCCGTTCCCTTTCCTTCCCCACGGGGCAATCTGGGGACCGGGAGCGGCGCGGTCAAACATGGCGGTCATACCAGGTAGGCGACGGCGAACCCCACCTGGGCGGTCATCATCATCAGGTACATGTGGGTCCAGGAGGGATGATTCTCGACCTTCGCCATCGCCTCCGGGTCCCGCAGGATCAGCCAGACGGTGTATCCCCCCCAGGCAGTGAGCACGAGCCCGAGAACCATCAGCGCCACCGGGTTGCCGGTGAGGACCGGGTGGTGTCCGGCGGGATCGAACGGGTCCGGCAGGACGACCCCGAGGGGCATGAGGAGCCAGGGCAGGATGAACGACGGGGCCATCATCCACGCGGCACGCCGCACGCCGTAGCGGATCGGCAGGGTGTAGCAGCCGCCGGCCCGGTCGCCCTCCATGTCGGAGAAGTCCTTCGTCGAGGCGGCCCCGAG
>JAMOQA010000438.1 GCA_027064265.1 Acidobacteriota bacterium | reverse complement strand
CCGTTCTTCCTGCCGCTGGTGCTGCGCATCGGCTTCGTCGTCGCCATCGCGGTCTCCGCGGTGCTGGTGTTCGTCCACCGCGTGCTCGGCGAGGCCCACGCCCGGCGGCTCGAGGCGGAGGAGGCCCGGCGCCGTGAGGTCGAGGCGCGGCTCGAGGCCCTGCGCTCCCGGACCAACCCCCACTTCCTCTTCAACGCCCTCAACACGATCGCCGGGCTCGTCCACGACGACCCGGACGCCGCGGAGCGGGCCGTGGAGGAGCTGTCGGCCCTGCTGCGGTACACCCTCGAGGCGTCCCGGGCCGAGCGGTTGCCCCTGGGGGAGGAGCTGGCCGTCGTCCGCCGCTACCTCGCCCTCGAGGGGGTCCGCCTCGGGGAGAGGCTCCGGTCCGAGCTGGCCGTGGAGGAGGGGCTCGACACGCTGGCCGTGCCCCCCCTCGTGCTGCTGCCCCTCGTCGAGAACGCCGTCCGCCACGGGATCGCCCCGCGGCGGGAAGGCGGCCTGGTGCGGGTGGAGGCCCGCCGGGACGGAGACACCCTGGTCCTGGCCGTCGAGGACGATGGGCCCGGGCCCGGGGCCTCGACGGCACGCGGGACCGGCACGTCGCTCGCCGACCTGCGGGCGCGGCTCGCGCTCCTCGGCGGTTCCCTCGAGACCGGCCCGGGGGAAGGCGGCGGCTTCCGGGCGGTGGTGCGGCTGCCGCTCCGTCCGGCGCCGAGGGAGGACCGATGATCCTGCGCGCCCTCGTGGTGGACGACGAGGCGGTGGCCCGCCGCCGCCTTCGTCGTCTGCTGGGGAAGGTCGGAGGAGTCGAAGTGGTCGGCGAGGCCCGGGACGGAAAGGAAGCCCTCGCCAGGATCAGGGAGCTGCGGCCCGACGTGGTCTTCCTCGACATCCGGATGCCGGAGCTCGACGGCCTGGCGGTCGCCCGAACCGGGAGCGACCTGCCACCGGTGGTCTTCACCACCGCGTACGACGAGCACGCCGTCGCCGCGTTCGAGGCCGCCGCGGTCGACTACCTGCTGAAACCGATCGAGGAGGAGCGGCTGCGGCTCGCGGTGGAGCGGGTGCGGGACCGCCTGGCACGGAAGGTGGACCCGGCCGCCCTCGCGGCGCTCCTCGATCGCCTCGGCGTTGCCGGAGGAGCCGCGCCCATGCGCCTCGCCGCCCGCCACGGGGGCGCGATCCACCTGCTGGATCCCCGCCGGATCACGCGCCTCTTCGCCCGGGGAGGCTACGTGGCCGTGCGCCTGGGAGACAGGGAGTTCCTCCTCGAGGATTCCCTCTCGGCGCTCGAGGAACGCCTCGCACCGCTGGGCTTCGTCCGCGTGCACCGCTCCGAGCTCGTCCGCCTCGACGCGATCCGGCGGCTGCGGCGGGAGGGAGACGGGGGGATCGTCACCCTCGCGGACGGCCAGGAGGCCCGGGTCAGCCGTCGCGCCCTCCCGGACCTCTCCGCCCGCCTGGGCCTGCCCGGCTGACCCCGCGGGTGCCGAGGGGTCCCGGTCGCTCCCGCCAGGCGGCCCCGTCCGGATCTCCGGACCGCCTCGTTTTCGCCTCCCCCGGCCACCACCCCGTCCGGATCTCCGGACCGCCTCGTTTTCGCCTCCCCCGGCCGCCACCCCGTCCGGATCTCCGGACCGCCTCGTTTTCG
>JAMOQA010000437.1 GCA_027064265.1 Acidobacteriota bacterium | reverse complement strand
GGGGTGGCTCGGGGACCCGGGACAGAAGTCGGGCCCGGCCGCCGGGGATGGCGTACCGGGCCCTCAATACCGGAAGGTGCCAGACCTGCTCTCAGGATGCCACGGGATCGGGCCCGGTTACGGGTCGAAGTCGTTTCCTGACAAACTTTTCCAGTTAGCCTCGTTTATTCTTACGGAATCGTAAGTTTCGTCCCCCTCGCCCCACCTGGCTCGATCGTTCGCGGTCCCCCCGCCCGCCGGCACTCTGGCCCGGCGGGCGGCACGCTCCGCGCGTCCGCTGGCGGAAACTCATACTGGCCACTGTCAAATACTGTCGTATACTTCTCCCGGAGGAACCGGATGGCCGACCGCGACGACACCCGCCAGGACGGACGGCACGAGTCCCCGGCGGACGCGCCCCGGGAGATGCCCCTCGCCGAGCTGGCCCGGCGGGCCGGCGTCCCGCCGCGGACCATCCGCTTCTACATCTCCCGCGGACTGCTGCCGGGCCCCCTCCGGCGCGGGCGGAACGCCGCGTACGGGCCGGCCCACCTGGAGGCCCTCGAGGAGATCCGCCGGCTGCGCGCGCAGGGCCTGACCCTCGCGCAGGTCCGATCGAGGCTGGCGGCCGCCGGGAGGGAGGGCGGCGGCCCCGCGCCCTCCCTGCCGGAGCCGTCGTCCTGGTGGCACCTCGAGGTCGCCCCCGGCGTCGTGGTCCAGGTGCGGGCCGACCTGCCCGCGGCCCGGCTGCGGGAGGTTCGCGCCGCGCTCTCCCAGCTGGCGCGCCGCCTGGCCCCGGACACCGCGCCGGCATCGACGGACGAGAGAAACGGCAAGGAGGACGACACCCCATGAACCCGGCCCCGGAACCGATGCGTCTCGCCCCCTGGAACCCCGCCGAGGAGCGGCCCCTGGACCTCGCGATGCAG
This sequence comes from Acidobacteriota bacterium, assembly GCA_027064265.1. Lineage (GTDB taxonomy): Bacteria > Acidobacteriota > Polarisedimenticolia > J045 > J045 > JAMOQA01. The sequence continues at coordinate 753 of JAMOQA010000437.1, read as the reverse complement.
GAGCTGCGCCTCTCGGGCACCGTGCTCCCCGTCGGAGCGCGGCTGCTGGTCCGCCACGTCTTCCGCTCGGCGGAGTCGCGCCCCATCGAGGTCGTCTACCCGTTCGCCCTGCCCCGGGACGCGGCGATCCGCCGGTTCCGGGTGGTCGGCGAGGGCTTCTCGGTCCGCTCCGAGCTCCACCCGGTGCGGGAGGCGGAGCGCCGCTACGAGCGCGCCCTCGACGACGGGCACCTCGCGGCCCTCGCCCGGGTCCACCGGGACGGCATCGTCAACCTGGCGGTGGGGAACCTGCGTCCCGGGGAGACGGTCGCGGTGATCGTGGAGCTGGTCACGGGAGTGGAACCCCTCCGCGACGGCTTCCGGTTCCGGTTCCCGTTCACGCTGGCGCCGGGCTACCACCCCCGGGCGACGGCGGCGGCGACCGCCCCCGGCGAGGGAGAGATCCTCCTCCCCGACGACGAGTTCGGCGGCCTGCTGCTACCCGCCTGGAAGGACTGGGCGGACGGCCTGCACCGGGTCGACCTCGACCTCGCCGTCCTCCTCCCCGAGGGCGAGTGGGAGCTCGCGTCGCCCTCACACCCCGTGACCGTGGACGGCACGGGAAGGGTCCGCGTCCGCCTGGCCACGGCCGATGGAGACGTCCCCGACCGGGACCTGGTGCTGGACGCCCGCACGGGCGAGCCCGGCCCCCTGGTCCTCGGCGGCACCGACCGCTCCGGCCGGGGGCGGTTCGTCGCGGCGGTTCCCTCCCGC
>JAMOQA010000436.1 GCA_027064265.1 Acidobacteriota bacterium | reverse complement strand
AGCCGGGCGGAACCTGTCTGCCCGGGCACCGCAACCCCACCCGGTGCAAAGAGATGAGGACGGAGGAGCCATGGACTTCGCGCTGACCGAGACCCAGGAGATGATCCGCCAGGAGGCGCGGCGGTTCGCCCAGGAGGAGATCGCCCCCCACGTCAAGGAATGGGACGAGGCCGCCCACTTCCCCCGGGACGTCTTCCGGAAGATGGGTGAACTGGGGTTCCTGGGGGTGCTGGTTCCGGAGGAATACGGCGGCGCGGGGCTCGGCTACATCGAGTACATCACGATCGTCGAGGAGATCGCGACGGTCGACCCGGCGATCGGCCTCGGGGTCGCGGCGCACAACTCCCTCTGCACCGGCCACATCCTGAAGTACGGCAGCGAGGAGCAGAAGCGGAAGTACCTGCCGAAGCTGGCCACCGGCGAGTGGATCGGCGCCTGGGCCCTCACCGAGCCCACGGCGGGTTCCGACGCCGGCGGCACCCGGACGACGGCGGTGCGGGACGGGGACCACTGGGTGCTCAACGGGACGAAGACGTTCACCACCCATGCCCGGGTCGGCGACCTCCTGGTCGTCATGGCCCGCACCGATCCCGAGTCCCTGAACTCCCCGAAGAAGCACCACGGCATCTCGGCGTTCATCGTCGAGAAGGGGACGCCGGGGTTCCGGGCCGGGAAGCACGAGAACAAGCTCGGGATGCGGGCGTCGGACACCTCCGAGACCATCCTCGAGAACTGCCGGATTCCCGCCGAGAACCTGGTCGGCAAGGAGGGCGAGGGGTTCAAGCAGGCGATGGGGATCCTCGACGGCGGCCGGATCTCGATCGCCGCCCTCGGCCTCGGGACCGCCCGCGGCGCCCTCGAGGCGGCGATCGAGTACGCCCGCGAGCGGGAGCAGTTCGGGCGCCCGATCGGCAGCTTCCAGGCGATCCAGTGGAAGATCGCCGACATCGCCACCGAGCTGGACGCGGCGCGGCTCCTCACCTACCGGGCCGGCTGGCTGATGGACCAGGGGAAGTCCTGCACGAAGGAATCGGCGATGGCGAAGCTGATGGCCGGCGAGGTGTCGGTGAAGGCCGCGGTCGAGGCGGTGCAGATCTTCGGCGGCTACGGCTTCACCAAGGACTACCCGGTGGAGAAGTTCTTCCGCGACTGCAAGCTGAACACGATCGGCGAGGGGACCTCCGAGATCCAGCGCCTCGTGATCGCGCGCCAGATCCTCGGTCGCCTGGACCGGAAGAAGTGACGAGGGGCCCCGCGGAGCTGCGCGGGGGACAAGGAGACGCGGGGTGAGCAGGATCGCGGAACTCGCGGAGAGGATCGGCGCCGGGGACGTGCGGGCCCTCGCCCGGGGGATCTCCCTCGTCGAGGAGAACCATCCCTCGGCCCCGGAGCTCCTGAGGGCGCTCTACCCGAGGACCGGCCGGGCCGTCACCATCGGGATCACCGGGTTCCCGGGGGCGGGGAAGAGCTCCCTGGTCGATCGCCTGGTCGAGGCGTACCGGGCGCGGGGGAAGACCGTCGGCGTGATCGCCGTCGACCCCTCGAGTGCCTTCTCGGGGGGGGCGATCCTCGGAGACCGGGTGCGCATGATGCGCCACAGCGGGGACCCGGGAGTGTTCATTCGCTCGATGGCGACCCGGGGGTTCCTCGGCGGGCTCTCCCGGGCGACCGGG
>JAMOQA010000435.1 GCA_027064265.1 Acidobacteriota bacterium | reverse complement strand
AGGGTGCCGGCACGGCTCATCCGTCCCCCGGTCGAATCTAGGAACCGGGACGGGATGGATCAAGGAACCGGGGTCGAAAGCTCCGCCCGGAGTTCCAGTTCCCGTGTTCCCGCGGGGGCGACCAGCAGGATGGCGATCCCCTGGAGGACGGCCTCGAACCCGTCCTCGGTCCGCAGGAGCGTCCGCAGCGGCCAGGTGCAGGCCCACGCCCGCACGCGAGGCCGGAGGCGCAGGCCGGCGGGAAGGGGAGCGCGGTCGATCTCCAGCAGCTCCACTTCCCCGAGGACCAGGGGGCGGGCTGCCGCATCGAGCGTGCGGACCTCGCCGCCGGGTGTCCGGGTCCGGACCGTGGCGCCGGCGGGGCAGGCCACGTTCCACTCGACGGCCAGCCGCAGGGGTGCCGCGGGGGCTCTCGCGAGGCGATGGACGAACTCGAGCGCCGTCGCGTCCTCGTTCCAGCGGACCTGGCGCTCTCCCGGGACCGGTTCCTCCCGGACCACCCGGGCCGTTCGCCGGTCCCGGTCCACGTCCTCGATGCGCACCGGGCCCAGCCAGGGGTCCCGTTCCGGGTCCTCGCGCATCGCCCGGGTCGGATCGAAGGGGAAGGGCACGATCCGTTCCACGGCGGCGAGCCGCGGCGCACCGTCCCACCCGGTCAGGGCCAGCTGTTCCGGCGTCGGGCGGGGTTCCCGCTCGTGGATGGAGCGGGGCGTTCCTCCGTCGTCCGGCCCGTCCCCTTCGTCCGGCGCGTCGCCGGGAAGGCCGTGGTAGGCCTCGCGCCAGCGGGCCACCGTGTCGAAGGGCGCGTCCGGCGCGTCCCACCGTGCCCAGTGGGCGAGTCCTCCCCCGTGACGGGCCCAGATGACGAACCGGCCCGGCCCCTTCCCGGCGAGCAGGTCCGGGACCCCGTCCCCGTCGAGATCCCCGGGGAGCAGTTCCTCGGGCTCCGCGTCGGACGCGGCGAGGCAGCGTTCCGCCTCGAGCGCCTCCCGGGAGGCCGCGTTTCTCAGGACCGGGAGGTAGAGCCCGCCGAACAGGCCGTGCCAGTACGGGCAGTTCACCTGGGCGCGGTAGAGCGCTCGCCGTGCTTCGGGAAGGGGATGGCCCGCCCGTTCCTCGGCGGCGGCGAGGGCCCGGCTGGCCGCCAGCATCCGCTTGTGCAGGAGATCGGCTTCCGGGTAGCGGGCGAGGAAGACGTGGAAGTGGGCGCCCCGCACGAAGGGGCGCGCGTCGTCCTCGAGTCCCGCCTCCCGGATTTCCTCGACCAGCCGGCGCCGGGCCCGCTGCCATGCGGGCGGGAGCGCCCACTCTCCCAGCTCCTCGTACGAGGTCGTCGGGGGATAGACGCGCCCCCGGGGTACCTGCTCCCGGGCGGTTCGGCCCGGATGCGCGGTCTCGATCCAGGATGTCTCCTCCAGGGTGGCGAGGAACCGGTCCAGCCAGCCCCCTTCCCAGAGCCAGGAGAACGTCCCGGGCCACAGGCCGAACTTCTCGCCGTCGTCGCCGTAGGTGACCGCGCGCACCCCCCGTTGCGCGAGGGCGGCCAGGTGTTCGAGGGTCTCCCCGGGTTCCCGGAAGGGGATCGTGTACCGGAGATGGTGGTCGATGGGGAAGAGGAGGAGCGGGGTGCCCCGGGACTCGGTGACGAAGAGGTCCGCCACCGGCGTCTCCGGCGAG
>JAMOQA010000434.1 GCA_027064265.1 Acidobacteriota bacterium | reverse complement strand
TACAAGGTGAAGGAGGGGGAGGAGATCAACGAGTACGAGGTGCCCCGGGACATCTACTACTGGTACGTCGTCCACCCGCGGGGTTCCGACGAGCTGCCGACCTACGTCGACCCGACTGCCGACGACAACATCTGCTGGATCCTGTGCGACCGGGACGGCGTGCCGGCCGACCCGCCCTCCGGCCGCTTCTGGCGCGAGTACTTCTACGGCTGCGACAGCGACGACGACGGGACGATCGACAGCCCGTGTCCCACCTACTACGACGAGCAGTGCGACAACGACCACGACGGGACCAAGGACGGGCCGTGCCCGGTGATGCGCGACCTGCTGCGGGAGGTCCACGTCCTGTGGGAGATGAAGAAGGACGTCGAGGGGCCGGAGAACGGGGCGATCGGCCAGGTCAGCGACTGGGTCCACCGGATGCTCGGCCGGTGGGGCGACAAGGACTGGTGCCGCCCGATCCAGCCGATCGTCATCTACTACTGCCAGGACGGGAACTGCGGCGAGTTCCAGGACATGCAGACCGCCGCCGGGAGGACCGCGCTGATCCCGACGATCGGCGTCGACGCGGCCCCCGCCTGCGACCACGTCTGGAACGAGTTCTGGGAGCGGCGCTGGATCGAGTGGCAGGCGGAGGACGGGCAGATCGACCATCCCGAGGGGCACGATGGCTGGAAGGGGGGCGGGGCCGGCGTCCACGCGTGGCGCGGGGACGGGCTCACCTGGTCGGACTCGACGAAGCACTACACCGACTGGTGCACCCTCGAGGTGACGATCACCGACGCCGACGGCTACCCCGTCGACGGGGCCCTCGTGCAGGTCGGCAGCGAGAAGGCGACCGACCTGTGCGACAAGCACGACAACCCGGTCGAGGTGGTCCGCGGGCTGACCGGCGCCGACGGCAAGGTCAGTTTCATCCTGGCGGACAGCAACGAGCCGAACTGCCGGCGGTTCTACGTCCACGTCCACACCGACTGGGAGGATTACCCGGCCTCCGGCTGGACCGAGGTGATCCACGAGCCGGAGGGCGGGATGACCTACGCCTGGGACCACCAGTTCACCAGCTTCACGATCCCGCACCTCTCCGTGTCGCCGGCGACCGACCCGGAGGACCCGGCGAACGACTGGCTGATGGAGATCTCCTGGTCGGTGCCGACGGCCCACGGCCACGGCACCGGCTACCACGCCGGGATGCACTACCGGGAGCTCTTCGAGCCGGGGGACGTCGACTTCTTCGTCGCCGACTCGGCGAACTACGACGACTTCACGTCGGACTCCTCGTTCGAGGCGTTCGAGATCGCCGAGGACAGCGGGTCGGGGGACGTCTCGTTCCAGCCGCCCCGCAGCGACGACGACTGGTACGCGGTCTGGTCGAACAAGGCCGTCATGAACTTCTCCCACGTGGTCGACGCGACGGTGCGCCTCTACCGCAACAACGGGTACGTTCCGCCGGTGGAGGACCTCGTGGTCGACAAGGGAGAGTCCGACGAGTCGCTCCTCGACTGGGGCGACGTCACCGGCCCGAACGTCGCCGGGTACAACGTCTACCGCTCGACGAACCCGGCCGACGTCGGGCGCGACCGGACGGGGAGCCAGCTCGCGCCGTACCTGCTCGCCCAGGTCGACGAGTCGGAGTACACCGACCCGGACGCCGCGGCGACCGGGACCTGCTTCTTCTACTC
>JAMOQA010000433.1 GCA_027064265.1 Acidobacteriota bacterium | reverse complement strand
CGGGTGCGCATCCGCACCCTGTACGTGAAGCGGTTCTCCCCGAGGAGCACGCCGCGCGGGAACCACGCGTCGCCGAGGAAGTACCGGTAGTTGTCCGCCAGCTTCCGGCTGGCATCGGTGAAGAAGTCGCCCTCGGTCTCCACGTGGAGGTGGATTCGTTCCCCGGACCGGTACCTCCGCCCCAGGTCGATGGAGATCGTGCCGAAGCGATGGTACCACGCCAGCTCTTTCCCCTCGCCGTCGACCACGCGACGAACGTGAAGGACGTTTCGCTCCCCGTCCACCCTCGTCCAGTCCGGGTCCCGGTCGGACAGCAGGGACATCCGGAGGACCCGCAGACCGGGGGCGAGGATGTCCAGCGAGAGGTCCGTGACCACCCGGATCCGGTGGTTGTCCGGGCTCTCCGCGTCGATCTCGACGCGCCGGACGACGTAGCGGGCAGGAGTCCGCCCATCGGTCCCCGGCAGGGCCTGGTCGCTGATACTGTCCCACCAGTGCCACGGAGCACTCTGCGCGCGACGGCGCACGCACAGCTCCTCGTGCCAGCCGTCCGCGCGGTTCCACACCCAGTCGAACGGGTAGCGGCCTCCCCGGAAGACGAGGAGGATCCACTGGTCCTCCCCGTCGACCCGGGCGGCCACCGCCCGGTGCTCGAGCCGGAGGAGCGCCGCGTCGTGGGGAAGGCCGGACAGCCGCGCCAGCCGCTCGGCGGCGTGGTCCGGCGCCCGGACCGGGGCCGCGCCAGGATCCGCGGCGGCGTGCCGGCGAAGCACCCCCTCCTCCGGCCGGGCGAACAGCAACAGGCACTCGTCGAACCGGCCCCGCAGGGTCCAGTGGTCCAGGGTCATCGCCGGGGCGACCTGCCGGAGGTTCTCCCGGACCGCGAACCGGTCGAGGGGATCCTCCACCCGGTAGACCCAGCGGCCCTCCCCGTGGAAGAGCCACCCGGCGAACTCCCCGGCCCCGTTCTCCACCCGGACGAAGCTGCCGGAGGCGAACTCCACCCGGATCCGTCCCTTCTCGAAGACGGCGCCGGCGGCGGGCCGGGTCTCCGCCCCCACCCGCAGCGTCCGCCACGGTGAGAACAGGGTGTCCCCCGGCGAGGCCTCGAGGGCCCCTGCCGGAAGGGCGGCGCAGCAGGCGCAGAAGGCGAGCAGCACGACCAGGCGAGACACGCGCGGGGCCATCGGCACACCTCCCGATCGGATCGAACTGCCCGGATTCTACCTTCCCCGGACGCGTTGCCCGGCGGACCCCGGGGTGGTTTGATGGCGGCCGGAGGAGGACGGATGACCAGGGACGACGCGGAGGGACGCCTCGAGCACCTGGGCCGGCTGCTGCGCGGGCGCGCCGGGGAGGAGATCGCGCCCCTGGTCGCCGAGGCGGAGACGGTGCTCCGGGAGCTGGCCGGGGGCCCGCCGACCGGCGACGCCTACCTCCTCGCCGAGGCCCTGGAGCTGCTGCGGGGGTCTCGCCTCCTCGATCGCCTCCTCGGGGAGATCGACACCCGGGTCCTCGGGGAGGTCGGCCGGCGGCTCGCGGGGGTCCTGGACGCGCCCGCATCGCCGGCGGAGTACGAGGGGGCCCGGGAGGCGGCCCGCACCTGGCTCGACCTGGTCCGGCGGACACCGTTCCTGCGGCGGGCGGCGGAGGAGGACCGGGACGGCTGGTGGGAGGTGATCCTCGGGCTGATCGAGG
>JAMOQA010000432.1 GCA_027064265.1 Acidobacteriota bacterium | reverse complement strand
AAGACGCCGTCCCGCAGGTCGACGAGCCGCCCGGAGACCGGGCTCGTGAAGACCGGCCAGGTCATCGCGCACCGGTTCCCCGCCGGGGTGACGTGGCACTCCTCGAGGTCCCAGCGGTAGCCCGAGCCGCCCTCGGGCACCTCGCCGGGTTCCCGGACCAGGACCCCGCAGCAGGCGTCCCCCTGCCACGGCTCCGGGTTCGGGCCGGCGTCGTGCCACGCGACGGCGCCGACGTTCCGGTGCCCCTCGGCGCGCAGCGCCTCCACCAGGTCCGCCAGGTTCCAGCGCCCGTTCGGCCGGTCGGTGGTCCAGCCCCGGGAACGGTCCTCGCGGAAGTGGTGGTTGTCCGCGACGAGCACCTCGCCCCGGAACCCCCCGGGCCGGGCGAGGATCCCCCGGGCGATCGCCCCGAGGACGTCGGTGTTCGTCATCCCCTGGGCGTACCACTGGGCGTTCGCCTTGAGGATCACCACGTCTTCCGGGCCGAAGAGGGACTCCACCCCTCCCCACGCGTCGAGGATCGCCGCCGCGTTGCGGGCCGGGTCCCCCGTGCGGGCGAGAACGACACGCCCGGGGTCCGGCACGGCGGGGGGGAACGTCCCGCACGGCCCGGGCGCCCCGCCGCCGTCCTTCCCCCGCCGGGCGCACGCCGCCGCCGCGAGCGTGAGCGCGCCCACGGCCAGGAAGTGCCGGCGCGGCAGGCGGGAGTTCGACATCGGCTCAGGCCCGGGCCTCGGCCATCTTGCGCTGGACGAAGCCCTCGATCTTCGCGAGGCTGTCCAGGTTCTCCGGGGTCAGGTCCTCGTTGGCGACCTTGATGCCCCAGGTGTCCTCGAGGAAGGCGACCAGCTCGAGGACGCCGGTGGAGTCGATGATCCCGGTCTCGATGAACGAGGCGTTCGGATCGATCGCGTCCCCCTCGTAGAAGAAGTTGTCCCGGATGAACTGCTCCACCTGCTGCTGGATCGTCAGGTCTCCCATGTTGCTCTCTCCTCGGATGTCCCTTCGGCCAGTTCCCGCTCGGGGAACGCCGCGAGGTCGATCGGTTCGTCGCGGCGGGCAACGGTGTCCCGCCAGGCCCGCACCAGGAGTTCCGCCGTCAGGATCCCGATGAAGGCCATCGTCTCACGCTCGCCGAGCGGCCGCCCGGAGAACGCCTTCCGCGCGAGGGCCGCGACCCGGGACGGGTCGAAGAGCCCGGTCGTCGCGATCGCGTCCCGGTCGAGGATCTCCTCGGCGAGGCGCCGGCCCGGCCCGTCCGTGAAGCTCCGCACGTTCGGGGCGATGTAGGGCCGCTTGCGCCGCTCCCGCACCTCCTCGGGGAGCAGGTCCGCCACGGCGCGCCGCAGGATCCACTTCTCGTCGAGGCCCCGCAACTTGAGCCGCGGGTCGAGCGCCTGCCCCAGCTCCACCACCCGGTGGTCGAGGAAGGGGTAGCGCCCCTCCACCGAGTGCCCGAGGCTCATCCGGTCTCCCTGGGAGGCGAGCAGGTGTCCCGCGAGGAACACCTTGAACTCGATGTACTCCGCCCGGCCCAGGGGATCGCGCCGGGAGAGAGGCTCCCGGAAGAGGGCGAGCACGTCCGCCGGCGGGTCGTAGTCCCGGGTCGCCTCCCGGAGGCGCTCCCCGTAGAACGCCCGGTTCCGCAGCCCGTTCCGCCAGGTCGGTCGGTGGGAGAAGCCGGGATCGTCCGGGTCGT
>JAMOQA010000431.1 GCA_027064265.1 Acidobacteriota bacterium | reverse complement strand
GGTGGGAATCGAACCCACAAGGGCGCGGGGCCCGGGGGATTTTGAATCCCCTGCGTCTGCCAGTTCCGCCACGCCGGCACGGGCGCGGGGAATCTTACCCCGCTTCCCCCGGGGGAGGAGGGGCGGGCCAGCGCTCCCGGGGGGGGTTGAAGTAGCCGAACCCGAGCCACGGGGCGATCCGCCGGGCCCGCCGCTTCCACCGGTCGATGCCGAGACCGGGAGGAAGGTCCGCGGGGAGTCCCAGGCTCTCGAGGTAGAGGTCCGGGTCCAGGTTGAGGTTCCGCATCTGGACGTACCGCACCCCGGCCCGGTGGACGACGTCGCCGAACGCCGCGAGTTCTTCCTCGGTGTCGGTGATCCCCGGGAACATGAAGTAGTTCAGGGAGACGAGCCCCCCGGCCCGGGCGACGATCGCCCCCGACTCCAGCACGTCCTCGAAGCGGTAGCCCCGGGGCCGGTAGTAGCGGACGTACAGGTCCTCCCGGGCGCTGTTCAGGGAGATGCGAATCGAGTCCAGGCCCGCCTCGACCAGGCGGGCCACCACGTCCGGGCGGGAGGCGTTCGTGTTCAGGTTGATCGTGCCCTTCCGGGTCCGGCGGCGAATCTCCCGCACGGCCGCGACGAGGACGTCCCCCTGGAGCAGCGGTTCCCCCTCGCATCCCTGCCCGAAGGAGACCACCGCGCCCGGCACCCGCTCGAGGTGATCCACCGCGATCTCCGCGATCTCCCCGGGGTCCGGGACGAACGAGAGACGGGGCTGGGTGACCGGGACGTTCCCTTCCGGCTGGAAGGAGATGCAGCCGACGCATCCCGCGTTGCACGCCGGGCTGGTCGGCAGGGGAGCCTCGTCGCGGCCGAGCACCCAGTTGCGGGCGGCGGGGCAGCAGTAGTCGAGGGCGCACCTCGTGACCAGGTGTTCGGCCAGCCGGTTGCCCGGGAAGCGGGCGAGCATCTCCCGGGCCCCCTCGGCGATCGCCTCCTCGTCGAAGCGGGACGGGTCCTGCCGCGGGTCCGGGTCGACGCGGATCGCCGGGACGACGAACCCCCGCTCCGGGTCCCAGCCGAGGGCGCAGTAGGCGTACAGGGGCAGGGGGGAGGCCCCCGGCCTCCGCTCCCAGGGGGCGAGGAAGAGGGCGGTGTACGCCGGCGCGAGGAAGGCGGCGGCCGCCAGGGCCTCCCGGCCGTCGATCGAGGGGAACGGCCGCGCGCTCGCCCGCCCGGGCTCGAAACCGACCGGGCGGCGGTCCGGCAGGTGGAAGAGAAGCGACCCCTCCGGGAGCGGGATCCAGGTCCGCGGGTCCGGCCGCACGGGGGTCCCCCCGGAGCGGCCGAGGGCGTGCCAGCCCTCCACCGGGAAGAGGTTCCCGTCCCGGTCCGCCACCACCAGCAGCGGGTCCCGGACGCGCCGCGCTCGGGCCATCGCGGTTCCTCCCGGCGCCCCTCCCCGGCGCCGATTATCCCGCCCCCGCCGTCCTCCCGCAGGCGGCCGGCCGGCCGCGGGGTTGCGGTGGGGCGGGATCTCGTTTAGAATCAGCTCAATCCGTATGCCTTACCCCGCGAGGAGGTCCGTCTTGAAGTTCAAGGTCGGTGACAAGGTCGTCTATCCCAACCACGGGGTCGGCGTCGTCCAGGAGATCCGGGAACTGAAGTACGGGGGCCAGTGCTCCACGTTCATCAGCCTGAAGATCCTCTCCTCGGACAGCATCGTCATGGTCCCCGTGGAGAACTCGAAGACGGTGGGCCTGCGCAAGCTGGTCTCCCGGGCGAAGGTCAAGAAGGTCCTGCAGAAGCTCCGCGAGGACGAGGTCACCGTCCCCCAGGACTGGAAGGGCCGCTTCCAGGAAAACCAGGAGAAGATGCGCTCGGGCGATCTCGAGCAGGTGGCCGAGGTCCTGAAGAGCCTGACCTTCCTCAGCTCGGTGAAGGCGCTCTCCTACCGCGAGCGCAAGATGCTCGACCGGGCCCGCTCCCTCGTGGTCAGCGAGCTGGCCGAGGCCTGCAAGACCTCCCTGCCGGCGATGGAGAAGCAGGTCGAGGAAGCCCTCGCCGGCCTCGCGAAGCAGGCCGAGCTCCGCTGAGCCCGTGACCGGCTCCCTTTCCCCCGGGGAGCTGCTCGCCCTCCTCACCGCCGCCCGGCTCTCCGGGAGTCCGCCGCGGGGGCCGGTCCGGGCCGTCCTGCCCGTGGCCCGGCACGGGCTCCATCTCGCGTTCGAGGAGGGACCCGGCCTCCGCCTCGACACGCGGCCGGGCCGGGGAGCGCTCCTTCCGTTCGGCCTTCATCCCCGGCGGATCCGGGGAGGGCGCGGCGCCTGGCCGGCCCTCGCGGGCCTCGCCGACCGCCTGCTCCGGGGCCGCCGGCTCGAGGCCGTGGCCGTCTCCCGCGACCCGGTCGCGGTCGGGCTCTGGTTCGAGGGGGACGTGGTCCTCGAGTGGATCGCCGCCCCGGGGGGCGGCGCGCTTCTCCTCCGGCAGGGGAACGAGACCCGGGAGCGGTCGGGGAACCCCCGGGCCCGGGAGGTGGAGGCCTGGGTTCCCCCGGGGGAGGTCGTACCGGGGAGCCCGCCTCTCGTTCCGGAGGAGATGCCCGGGGAGCAGCCGCGGGCGTCCCTCGCCGGCCGGGTCCGGCTGCGGCCGGCCCGCCCCGGGGAGGACGGGCCGGACCTCCTGGCCTGGGGGCAGACCTGGTATCCCCGGGCCCTCGCCGCCGAGGAGCTGGCGGAGCGCCGCCGCCGGGGGCTTCGCAGGCTGGCGGCGGAGGCGAAGCGGGCGCGGCGGGCCCTCGCCGCCCTCGCGCGGGAGGAGGCGGCCGCCCCGGACCCGGCCGCGCTCCGGCGCCGCGCGGACGCCCTCCTCGCCGCCGGTCCGTCCCTGGTGCGGGAAGGAGACGCGTTCCGCGTCCCCGACCCGTACGAGCCGGGGAAGGAGCTGGTCGTGCCGGCGGACCCGCCGGGGGCCCCGCCCCACGCGGTCGCGGAGCGGCTCTACCGCAGGGCGGCGAAGGTGGAGCGGGGCCGGGTCGCCCGGGCGCGGCGGCGGGCGGAGCTCACGGAGCGGCTGCGGCGCCTCGAGGAGCTGCGGCGGCTGCTCGAGGCCGCGGACACGGCGGAGGAGATCGACCGTGCCGGCGCCCGCTTCCGCGAGCTCGGGCTGCCCTCCCCGGCCGAGGAGGAACGGCTGGGAGGCCCCGCGCGAAGGCCGGGCACCGGGGGGAAGGACCTCCCCCGGGTCCTCCGCTCCCCGTCCGGCCTCGAGGTCCTGGTCGGCCGTTCCGCCCGGGGCAACGATCGCCTGACGTTCCACCTCGCCGGCCCCGACGACTGGTGGTTCCACGTGAAGGGCCGTCCCGGGGCCCACGTGGTGCTGCGCGGGGCCGGCCGAGGCGAGCCGCCCGAGGGAGACCTGGTCTTCGCCGCCCGGGCGGCGGCCGCCGGTTCCGGCGCCCCCCCCGGCGAACGGGTGGAGGTCTGGGTCACCCGCCGCAGGCACGTGCGCAAGCCCCGCGGCGCGCCCC
>JAMOQA010000430.1 GCA_027064265.1 Acidobacteriota bacterium | reverse complement strand
GGACCGTCTCGGTGCGGAAGGCGCGGACCGTCCTGGTCGAGGTGCCGTCCCCGGGGAACCTCCCGCCCGGCGGCGGTTCGCGTTGACCCGGGGAGGTCCGCACCCTATCGTGGCCTCGGCGCCCCGTGCCGGGAGGACGTGTCCTCCCGGTGTGCCCGGGGCCCGCCGGAGGAGCATGCGCAGGGTCCTCACCTGGGTCGCCGGTCCGGCGCTGGCGGCGTTCTTCCTGTGGCTCTGCTTCCGCGGGGTCGACCTGGGGGAGCTGTGGCAGGTCGTGCGGCACGTGGACCCGCTGCTCCTGGGGCTCTCCATCGCCAGCGTGTTCGCCCATCTCGGCCTCCGGTCCTGGCGGTGGCGCACGCTCCTCGCGCCGGTCGCCCCCGACGTCCCGTACCGGGAGCTGCTCTCGGCGGTCAGCATCGGGTACATGGCGAGCCTCCTGCCGGGGCGCGTCGGCGAGGTGCTGCGCCCGGCACTCCTCTCGCGCCGCACCGGGACCCCGTTCCCCGCCGCCCTCGCCACCGTCGGGGTCGAGCGGGCCGTGCTCGACCTCCTGGCGATCGTCGTGCTCGGGGGCGGCGCCCTGCTCCTGCCGCCGCGCCTTTCCGGGGTCGGGGCCCACGCGGACCCGGAGCTGGTCGCGTTCCTCCGGGTGCTGGGCGGCGGGCTCCTCGCCGGGGGGCTCGTGGCCCTGGCGATCGTCACCCGGCTCGCCCGCGACCGGGCCCGGTGGGAGGCGCGGTTCCGGGGGTTCGCGGAAGGGGAAGGGCTCCCGCTCCTGCGGCGGCCCGCCGGGTTCGTCGCGGGGCTCTTCCCGGGCCTGGGGGCCTTCGCCACGGTGCGTGGCCTTGCCGCCGTGCTCGCCGAGACGTTCGTGATCTGGGGGGTGATCGCCGCCGGGATCCACGCCGGGATCGCCTCTTGCGGGGTCGCCCTGGCCCCGTTCTCCGCCCTGGTGATGCTCCCGATCCTCGCCGTGGGGATCGGCATCCCGACCCCGGGGGGGACCGGCTCGTACCACGCGGCGATGACCTGGGGCCTCGCCGGCCTCTTCGGGACGCCGCGGGTGCTGGCCGGGGCGGCGGGTCTCGTGGTCCACGCCTTCACGTGGCTGCCGGTCCTGGCCGCCGGGGGGCTGTTCGTCGCCCTCGGCGGACTGGCCCGGGGAGAGACGCCGGCCGTGCCGGCCGGGGAGACGGCACCGTGAAGTGCCCGTTCTGCGGGGAGAACCGGGACCGGGTGGTCGACTCCCGGGAGTCCCGCCAGGGCGAGGTGATCCGGCGCCGCCGGGAATGCCTCGCCTGCGGGCGGCGCTTCACGTCCTACGAGCGGATCGAGGAAACCCCCGCGATGGTCGTCAAGAAGGACGGCCGGCGGGAGATGTTCAGCGCCCAGAAGCTGATGGCGGGCCTGCTCAAGGCCTGCGAGAAGCGGCCGGTCCCGGTGCGGCGGCTCGAGGAGATCGTCGAGGAGGTCGCGGCGATGGTCCAGGAGGCCCCCGAGCGCGAACTCTCGACGGAGCGGATCGGCCAGCACCTGATGGAGCGGCTCCGCGACCTGGACAAGGTCGCCTACGTCCGCTTCGCCTCGGTCTACCGCCGGTTCGAGGACGTGGAGGAGTTCCTCGAGGAGCTGCGGGAGCTCGTCGGCGGGCGCGGCGGGGCCCGGAAGAAGGAGGAGGCATGAGAGGGCGTCGGCCGGCGGCCCACCTGGAGGTCGCCCGGATCCAGAGCGAGGTCAATCGCCTGTTCGAGGCGCTCCTCCGGCTGCGGGAAGGGGAGCGATCCCCCGTGTCCGGCTGGTCCCCGGCGGTGGACGTGGCCGAGTCGGCGACGCACCTGGTCGTCGAGGCGGAGGTGCCGGGGGTCGACCCGGAGAGCCTCGAGGTGATCACCCGCGGCGGGGAGCTGGTGCTGCGGGGCCGGCGGGATCCCTCCGCCCTGCGCCTCGCGGACGGCGCCGAGGTGCTCCACGACGAGCGGGAGTACGGCCTCTTCGAGCGGACGATTCCCCTGGGGACGGCGGTCAACACCCGCCAGGCCCGGGCGCGGCTCGACAGGGGCGTCCTCAGGGTCGAGCTTCCCAAGGTGGAGAACCGGCGGGGCGAGGCGGTGCGCATCCCGGTGGAGACCGCCGGTGCGGGGGACGGGACGCGGCCGACCGGCCAGCCGGCGGCCCCCCTGACGGAGGACCGAGGCTGATGGCGACGAGCGACCAGAGAGACCCCGTGAAGATCCCGGAGGTGCTGCCCGTCCTTCCCCTCCGGGACATGGTGGTCTACCCCTTCATCATCGCCCCCCTGTCGATCGCCCGGAAACGGTCGATCCGCGCGGTCGACCGGGCGCTGGCCGAGAACCGGATGGTCCTGCTGGTCACCCAGAAGGAGCGGGACCTGGACGAGCCGGGACCCGACGACCTGTACGGGGTCGGCACCGTCGCGGTGATCATGCGGATGCTCAAGCTCCCGGACGAGCGGATCCGGGTGCTGGTACAGGGTGTCTGCCGGGCCCGGGTGGAGGAGCTCGACACCGGCGGGGTCCACCTGACCGCCCGGGTGACGCCCCTCCTCGAGCCGGCCCGCGATCCCCTCGAGGGGGAGCACGGTCTCGAGTGCGAGACCCTGATGCGGACGGTCAAGAAGGCCCTCGAGCGCGGCGTGAACCTGGGCAAGAACCTCCCGTCCGAGGTCCAGGTGATCGCCAACAACCTCGAGGATCCGGGCCGCCTGGCCGACCTGATCGCGTCGAACCTGGACCTGGACGCGAAGCAGGCCCAGGAAGTGCTCGAGGTGATCGATCCCGTGCAGCGCCTGCGGCTGGTCGCCCAGCAGCTCAAGCGCGAGCTCGACATGCTGTCGATGCAGCACGAGATCGACTCCCTCGCCCGGGACGAGATCGACCGCAGCCAGCGGGAGTACTACCTGCGCCAGCAGATGAAGGCGATCCGCAACGAGCTGGGGGAGGGGAGCGAGATCGAGGAGGAGGTCGAGGAGATCCGCGAGAAGATCGCGGAGCGCGACCTGCCCGACTACGTCCGCGAGGAGATCGAGAAGGAGTTGCGCCGGCTCGAGCGGATGCACCCCGACGCCGCGGAGACGGCGACGATCCGGCACCACCTGGAGTGGCTGGTCGAGCTGCCGTGGGAGGTCGCCACGGAGGACAACCTCGACCTGGGCCGCGCGCAGGAGATCCTCGACGAGGACCATTACGGCCTCGACCAGGTGAAGGAGCGCATCGTCGAGTACCTGGCGGTGCGCAAGCTGCGGCCGGAGCACCGCGGGCCGATCCTCTGCTTCGTGGGACCCCCGGGGGTCGGGAAGACTTCCCTCGGGCGGTCCATCGCCCGGGCGACCGGGCGGAAGTTCGTCCGGGTGAGCCTCGGGGGCGTCAGGGACGAGGCGGAGATCCGGGGACACCGGCGCACCTACATCGGGTCGATGCCGGGCCGGATCATCCAGTCGATCCGCCAGGCCGGCACGCGGAACCCGGTGATGATGCTCGACGAGGTGGACAAGCTGGCCAACGACTTCCGGGGCGATCCCCAGGCGGCCCTCCTCGAGGTGCTCGACCCGGAGCAGAACAACTCGTTCCGGGACCACTACCTCGGCATCCCGTTCGACCTCAGCCAGGTGCTGTTCATCGCGACGGCCAACCTGATGGACACGATCCATCCCGCCTTCCGCGACCGGATGGAGGTGATCCGGATCCCGGGCTACTCCGAGGAGGAGAAGCTCGAGATCGCGAAGCGGCACCTGGTGCCCAGGCAGGTCCGGGAGAACGCCCTGGACGACACGCTGATCCGGTTCTCCGACGGCGCGATCCGGGAGCTGATCAACCGCTATACCCGGGAGGCGGGCCTGCGGAACCTGGAGCGGAGGATCGCCGCGATCTGCCGGAAGGTGGCCCGCCGGGTCGCCGAGGGGAAACGGTCCCGGGTCGTCGTCACCGCCGGCCGGCTGGAGAAGTTCCTCGGCCCGCCCCCGCCCCAGGCGGAGGAGCGCCTCGAGGGGGCGATGGTCGGCGTGGCGACCGGCCTCGCCTGGACGGCGGCCGGCGGCGACGTGCTGTTCGTCGAGGCGATCCGCATGAAGGGGAAGGGACGGCTCTCCCTCACCGGGCACCTCGGGGACGTGATGAAGGAGTCCGCCCGGGCGGCCCTCTCGTGGGCGCGCAGCCACGCCCGGGAGCTGGGACTCTCCGAGGACGTGTTCGAGCAGGCGGACCTCCACGTGCACGTTCCCGAGGGGGCGATTCCGAAGGACGGGCCGTCGGCAGGGATCACGATCGCGACGGCGATCGTCTCCGCCCTCGCCGACCGACCCGTGCGGCGGGACGTGGCGATGACCGGGGAGATCACCCTCCGGGGCCGGGTGCTGCCGGTCGGCGGCATCAAGGAGAAGGTCCTGGCGGCCCGGCGCGCGGGAGCCCGGGCGGTCGTCCTGCCCCGGGCCAACGAGAAGGATCTCCGGGACCTTCCTCGCCAGGCCCGGAGGGAACTCGTCTTCCACCCGGTCGAGACGATGGGGGAGGTTCTTCGCCTCGTTCTCGCCTCTCCCGGGGAGGTCCCCGACTCGCCCGGGGAGGCCCGCGAGGAGCTGGCCCTGCGCTCCTGACCGATGGGCGGGGGACGCCGGGTCTCGCCGCGAGGACTGGACGCCCCGGGGGGGTCGTCCGTAGGACCGGGTGAGGGACCGGGCCGGGGAGGCCTCCCGTGACCGACGAGCGGGAACTGCTCCGGCGGGCGGTCCGCGGGGACCGGGACGCCTTCGGCGCCCTGGTCCGGCCCCGCTGGGATCTCGCCTGGCGGGTGGCCCTGCGGGTCGTCGGAGATCCCGAGGAGGCGAAGGACGTGGTGCAGGCGGCCTGTCTCGACACCTGGCGCAACGCCGCCCGGATCCGCCCCGAGCAGGGATTCGAGGCCTGGTTCCTCCGGACGGTCGTCCACCGGGCGATCGACGCCCTGCGCCGGCGCCGGGCCCGGCCCGAGGAGTTGCGGGACGAGCTGCCGGAGCCCCCCCGCCCGCGCCCGGGGACCCGGGGCCCGGCCGCCGAGCTGGAGACCCGGCAGCTGGAGGAGGCCCTCCGGGACGCGACGAGCACCCTCTCCCCGCGGCGGCGGGCGGTCTTCGTGCTGTGCCGGGTCGAGGGCTGGTCCGTGGACCGGGCCGCCCGGGTGCTCGGGATGAGCCCCTCGACCGTGCGCAGTCATCTCCAGGAGGCTCGCCGGGAGGTTTCCCGGCACTTGGCCGGCCGGTGGCCCGGGTTCCCGGGCGGGCCCGGGGGTGACCGGTGAGCCCCGGGGGCCACCCGGCGGAGGATGCCCTGCGCGGGATCGCGGAGGGCCGCCCGCCGACGGGGGAGGAGGCGCGTCATCTCCTCGGCTGCCCGGCCTGCCGGGCCCGTCTCGCGGAACTGGCGCCGGACGCGGTGCTCTCCCTCCTCGGCGCCCTTCCTGCCGGAGCACCGGCCCCGGCCCTGCCGGAACTCCCCGCCCGGCGGCCGGGCCGGGTCCTCCGTGCCGCCCTGGCGGCGGCGGCCGCCGCGCTCCTGCTCTTCCTCCTCGGGGGCCTCCGGGGAGCCGCGGAGCCCC
>JAMOQA010000429.1 GCA_027064265.1 Acidobacteriota bacterium | reverse complement strand
CGCCGACAGACCACCGGCAGAGGCGGGATAACGGCCGATCTTGCAAGCGGGGTGTCGGATAACCCCGAGATCCGCAACTTCCCGGGGGCCGGGATCCTTGCCGGGTTGCGCCAGGCAGCGTTATCCCGCCCGTGGCTTGCAGGATCGGCGGTTGTCGAACACCCCCCTTGCAAACGACGCGGTTATCCCGCCTCGGCCCGGGCGTCCCGGGAACGGATCCGGACGAACGAAGCGCCCGCCGGCGAGCGGCGGGCGCGGGAGATGCGGGGAAACTGGAGCGGGCGACGGGTCTCGAACCCGCGACCCTCAGCTTGGGAAGCTGATGCTCTACCGACTGAGCTACGCCCGCTCCTTCGCGGGACCCGGGGTCCCACGGCGGCGAAGGGTAGCGTTCCCCGCGGCGGGGTGCAAGGCCCGGGTCAGCTCTCGTCGGTCTCCGGCGGTCGGACCACGAGGACCGTGAGTGAGCCGTCTTCCTCCCGGCGCCAGAGCAGGCCCCCTTCCCCGGTCTCCGGGGTGAACCGGTAGACCCGGCCCCCGGTGCCCGGGAGGGGCGGTACGTCCGCGAGGGACCCGGCGGCCAGCAGGTCGAGGAGGCGCTCGGCGGTGGCCCGCCGCTCGCCCCCCAGGGTCCGGAGCTCCCGGGCCGCGGCGGCCAGCAGCCGGACCCGGGGCCCGTCCGGGCGGACCGGCCGCCAGGCCCGGGGCACCTCCCCCGCCGAGGCGGCGATCGCCCGGAAGATCGCCCGGAGGTCCTCCCGGTCCCGTTCCCGGTCGTCGTCCTCTTCGTCCCCTTCCTCGACCGCCTCCCGTGCTTCGTCCTCGGCCCCGCCCGCCTCGGCTTCCAGCAGGGACACGGCCACCTCTCCCGGCTCGGCGCCGGGCTCCGGTTCCGATTCGACCGTTTCGTCTCCTCCCTGTTCTCCCGGCGCGGCCCCGGGCTCCGTGTCTTCCGCCTCGGCTGACGGTTCCCCGGCCTCGCCCCCGGCACCGCAAGGCGCAACCCGTTCCTCGGCAGAGAGTTGCGTCTCTTCCGGGCCGGAATCGGCGCCGGTTCCGGGGACTTCCTCCCCGGCGGTGGGCGCCGTCTTCTCCGGGGCCTCGTCCCCGGCCTCCTCCCCGGCGAGGGGCGGGGGGACCGGGGACGCCCCCGCGGGCGCCGGCCCGGTCGCGACGCCTTCCCCGCGGAAGGGAACGACGAGGGCGAGGGGGCGGCCCCGCCGGTGGACGAGGAGGGTCTCCCCGCCCCAGGCCACCCGGTTCAGCCACTCGGCGAGATCGTCCCGGAGCTCGGTGACCGCGACCCGGACCGGGGGGCGCCGCTCCCGCGCCGCCGCGTCCGGGCCGGCCGACCCGCCCGGAACGTACGTCTCGCCCGTTTCCCCGGGCCCGCCCCGGCGGGGCGTTTCGTCCGTGACGTACGTCTCGTCCGTCCCGGGGATTCCGTCCACGACGCCCGTTTCGCCCATTCCGTCCGCTCCGCGCGGACCGCCCGGACCGTCCCTCCCGTACGTTCCGCCCTTCCCGGGGAGAACCTGGTTCCCGGGAGCGTCCGCGTCCAGTCCCGGGGGGTCAACCCTTGACGACGGCGAGGGGGCGCAGCCGGGCGACCGGCCGGGCCAGGCCCGCCCCGGCCACCGCGCGGACCACGTGGGCCACGTCCTTGTAGGCCTCGGGGATCTCCTCGAGGACGGTGTTCCGG
>JAMOQA010000428.1 GCA_027064265.1 Acidobacteriota bacterium | reverse complement strand
CAGGACCGCCGCCGCACGATCAACCTCCACGGCATCCCCGAGGACACCCGCATTTACCTTGAAGAGTAGGGGCGCAGCGTGCTGCGCCCGTGCGCCGCGGAGCGGCGCCCCGCATCGAACGAACGGACGTAGGGGCGCAGCGTGCTGCGCCCGTGTCGCCCGCAGGGCGACCATGACGGCGGTGCTTCGCACCGTGGGCCCTCGCACGCTCGACCCCTACGGGTTGAGCGCAATGGGCGTAGGGCCGCAGCGTGCTGCGCCCGCGTCGCCCGCAGGGCGACCATGACGGCGGTGTTTCGCGCCGGACGAACCCGTCCGGGTTCCCGCGGACCCGCGTTTCGCGCTATCATGACCGTCGCCCTGCGGCCGGGGAACCGCGGGGCGACGGGCACGGGGCCGAGGTGGGTCCGGAGGAGCGCATGCCGAGGGAGATGCCCGCGTCGTCCCGGGCCCGCGAGGCCGTCGCCATCGTTCTCGTCGGCGCCGCCGTCCTGGTGGCCGCCGCCCTCGCGAGCTACGACCCGCGGGATCCCTCCCTCTTCGTCGTCACCTCCCGGCCCCCCGCCAACTGGGTGGGTCCCGCCGGCGCCCAGGTCGCCGCGCTGCTCTACACGCTCCTCGGGCTCGCCTCCTGGATCGCGCCCCTCGTCCTGCTCGCCGCCGCCCTCCGCCAGCTGCGCGCCCCCGGGGAACGCCTCCGCCGGAGCGCCGCCGCCGGCCTGCTGCTGGTCGCGGCCGCGACCGGCGTTCTCCTCGCCCTGGTCGCCGGCTCCATCGAGTTCCGGGGAGCGCCGCTCCCCGCGGGCGGTCTCCTGGGAGAGCTGGCCGCCCGGGGGCTCGTCTCCCTGTTCGGCCGGGTCGGCGCCGGTGTCCTCGCCGGCACCGTCCTCCTCGCCGGGATGGCCCTCGCCGCCCGCTCCTCCCTGGCCGACTCGATGGCGAGCGGAGCCCGGACCCTGCGCCGGGGTGCCCGGCGGCTCGCGGCGCTCGCCCCCCCGGGCCGGCTCCTCGCCCGGGTCCGCGAGACCCTCGGCGGGCTCGCCGAGCGCCTCCCCCGGTGGCGCCGCCGCCCGGGAGAACCCGACGTCGAGAGCTCCCGCGAGGCAGAGGCCCCGGCGACCGAGCCCCCATCCACGGCCGCCCCGGAAGAACCCGCGGTCGTCCCCACCGCGGCGACGGTCGCCGACGAAGCCCCGGCCACGAGGCCGAAGCGACGCAAGAAGAAGGCCCGCGGCGCGCCGGAGCAGCCGACCCTGCCGGTGGAGATCCCCCGGGGCGGGAAGCGCCTCCCGCCGGTGGAGCTGCTCGCCGCACCCCCGGAGAAGCAGCAGGTCGACCGCAAGGAGCTGCTCGCGATCGCCCGGCTGATCGAGAGCCGCTGCGCCGAGTTCCAGGTCGAGGGGAAGGTCACGGCGATCCGGCCGGGGCCGGTGGTGACCACCTACGAGTTCCAGCCCTCCGCCGGCATTCGCCTCGCCCGCATCACCAACCTGGCCGACGACCTGGCCCTGGCCCTCGAGGCGGAGAACGTCCGGATCGACCGGATCCCGGGCCGCCCGACGATCGGCATCGAGGTCCCGAACCGCCGCCGCGACCTGATCACCCTGCGGGAGATCGTCCAGTCCGACGTCTTCCGCCGCGCGCGTGGCCCGCTGGTCCTCGGCCTCGGCAAGACCCAGGAGGGAGACGTCTTCTGCGCCGACCTC
>JAMOQA010000427.1 GCA_027064265.1 Acidobacteriota bacterium | reverse complement strand
TGTCGATGTAGAGGTCCCCCGGGGGCCCGCCGGAGCTGCCCGGCTCTCCCTCGCCCGCGACCCGGAGACGGGTCCCGTCGTCCACGCCGGCGGGAACCGCGACGCGGACCGTGCGCTCCTCCGTGACGTGGCCCCGTCCCCGGCACTCCCGGCACCGCTCCCGGACGACCCGGCCCTCGCCGCCGCACGCGGGACACGTGTGGGCCATCTGCAGGAACCCGGTGCGCACGATCACCCGGCCCTGTCCGCCGCAGGTCCGGCAGGTGACGATCCCTCCCGGCGCCGCTCCCGACCCTCCGCAGGCGGGGCACGGCTCCCGGCGCCGGATCGTGACGGAGGTCTCCGCGCCGAAGACCGCTTCCTCGAACTCGATCTCGAGGCTGGTCCGGAGGTCGTTCCCCCGCCGGGGGCGGGGCCGGCCGCGGCGGCGCGCCCCGCCCATGCCGGCCCCGAACAGCTGCTCGAACAGGTCCTCGAGACCGAACGCCCCGCCGAAGGAACCGAAGACCTCCTCGAAGATCGAGGGATCGAACGCGGGCGGGCCGTCGAGCCCCTCGGCACCGAACCGGTCGTACCGGGCCCGCTTCTCGGGATCGGAGAGGACCCCGTACGCTTCCGCCAGCTCCTTGAACCGTTCCTCGGCGTCCTCGAGGTCCGGGTTGCGGTCCGGGTGCAGCTCGAGCGCGCGGCGCCGGTAGGCCCGCTTGATCTCCTCCTGGGACGCGTCCCGGGAGACGCCGAGGATCGCGTAGTAGTCCTTGCCGCTCACGGGGCGTGAGTCTAGCCCCTCGGCAGGGCCGCGCCCACCACGGTCACCGAACGGAGATCAGAGGGCGGCGGGATCGTACAGGGCGACCTCCGCGAGCTGCCGCGCCACCCCGCCCAGGGCGTCGAGGGCCTGGCGGACCTCCTCCGGGTCGTTCCCCGCGAGGGCAGCCCGGCAGCGGGAGAAGACCGCCTGGATCTCCTCCTTCTTCTCCGCGGCCAGCAGGTCGCCGAACTCCTGGAAGGTCTTCTCGTTGGTCTCGAGAAGCCCCTCGAGCCGGGCCCGGTTCCGGGCAGCGGCGATCCGTTTCCGGTCCTCCTCCGCGTACGCCTCGGCCTCCGAGATCGCCCGCTCGATCTCCTCGGGGGAGAGCCCGGAGGTGGGCGTCACGACCACCTGCTGCTCGAGGCCGGTCGCCCGGTCCTTCGCCGAGACGGAGACGATCCCGTTGCTGTCGATGTCGAACGTGACCTCGATCTGGGGGGTCCCCCTGGGCGCGGGCGGGATCCCGACCAGCTCGAAGCGCGCGAGGCTCTTGTTCGCCGAGGCGAGCTCGCGCTCGCCCTGGAGCACGTGGATCTCGACCTTGGTCTGGTTGTCCGCCGTCGTCGTGAAGACCAGCGTGCGGCGGCAGGGCACCGTGGAGCCCCGCTCGATCATCTTGATGAACCGGTCCCCCCGGACCTCGACGCCGAGGGACAGCGGGGTCACGTCGAGCAGGACGATCTCCTTGACGTCTCCCCGGAGGATCCCGGCCTGGATCGCGGCGCCGAGGGCGACCACCTCGTCCGGGTTGACCTGCCGGTTCGGTTCCCGGCCGAAGATCCCGGTCACCACCTGCTGGACCAGCGGCGTCCTGGTCTGGCCCCCGACGAGGAGCACGTCGGCCACCTGGTCGGCGGTGATCCCCGCCATCTCCAGGGCCTCCTCGCACGGCTTCCGGGTGCGCTCGACCAGGTCCCGGACCAGGTCCTCGAAGGTCGCCCGGTCGAGGGTCCGGTTGAAGTGCACCGGCCCCTTCTCCGTCGTGGCGAGGAACGGAAGCTGGATCTCGGCGACCTCCTCGCGGGAGAGCTCGATCTTCGCCTTCTCGGCGGCCTCCTTGAGGCGCTGCAGGGCGAGCCGGTCCTGGAGCGGGTCGAGGCCGGTCTCCTGCCGGAAGATGTCGGCCATCCAGTGGATGATCTGCTGGTCGAAGTCCTCCCCGCCCAGGAACGTGTCCCCCGCCGTCGCCAGGACCTCGAAGACACCCGCGGCAAGGCGCAGGATCGAGATGTCGAAGGTGCCGCCCCCGAGGTCGTAGATCGCGATGATCTTCTCTCCCTCGTCCCCGGCGAGCCCGTAGGCGAGGGCGGCGGCGGTCGGCTCGTTGAGGATCCGCAGGACGTTCAGGCCCGCGATCCTGCCGGCGTCCCGCGTCGCCTGCCGCTGGGCATCGTCGAAGTACGCCGGGACGGTGATCACCGCGTCCTCGACCTTCTCCCCGAGGTAGTCCTCGGCCAGGTCCCGGAGGTGGGCGAGGATCGCCGCGGAAACCTCCTGGGGGCTGAGCACTTTCCCCCCGGTCTCGACGTGGGCGTCCCCGTTCTCCGCCGCCACGATCCGGTACGGCACGTGCTTCGCCGCCTGCTCGACGTCGGGATCCGACCGCTTTCGCCCGATCAGGCGCTTGATCGCGTAGAAGGTGCCCTCCGGGTTCGTCGCGGCCTGGCGCTTGGCGAGGGAACCGACCAGGCGCTCCCCCCGCCGCGAGAAGGCGACCATCGACGGCACGGTGTGGCTCCCCTCCTTGGTGGGGATCACCACCGGCCGGTCCCCTTCCATCACGGCCACGACCGAGTTGGTCGTCCCCAGGTCGATCCCGATGATCCTGCCCATCAGCCTCGCTCCTCGTCGTCCCGGTCGGCCGTTTCCGGCTCGACGGAGACCCGCACCAGCGCGGGCCGCACCAGGTCTCCCGCCAGCAGGTAGCCCACCCGCAGCACCTCGAGGACGGTGCCGGGAGGCACCCGGTCGGTCGGGGTCGTCTCCGCCGCTTCGTGGATCCGCGGATCGAAGGGAAGGCCATCCCCCTCGATTCGCTCGAGGTCGTGGGGCCGGAAGACGTTCCACAGGGACCGGAGGGCGAGGCGGACCGCCTCCTCCATCTGGTCCCGGTCCGGGCGCTGCCGCACGCACTGCTCCAGGGCGTCCAGGGCCGGCAGGATCTCCCGCAGCACCTGGCGGATGCCCTCCCTGCGCCCCGCCTGGCGGTGCCGGTGCAGGACCGGCTCGGGCCGCGGCGCGGCCGGTGCCGGCGCGGGGTCCGCGAGATCGATCTCCACGGGGTCCTCGTTCCCGGCGGGATCCACCGGCCCGGTGTTTCCCACGGGGATGATCTCCAGGATCTCGAGCTCGCCTCCCTCGTCCGGCGGGCGCTTCGCCATGGAACCTCCTCGTCGTCGTCCCCTGCCCGCGGGCACGGCGCGGGCAGGGAGGCGGCACCTCCCCCGTGGTCAAGGTATAGGTCCCGGGATCCCGGCGTGCACGGCCGGCGGCCGGACCCCGGTGAACCACGACGAACCGCGGCGGAACCCGGTCAGGACGACGAGGGCTCGCCCCGGGCGAGGAGCCAGGCCTTCATGAACGGGGTCAGGTCCCCGTCGAGCACCCGGTCGACGTCCCCCATGTCGAGGCCGGTGCGGTGGTCCTTGACCATCCGGTAGGGAGCGAGGACGTACGAGCGGATCTGGCTGCCGAAGTCGATCTGCTTCTTCTCTCCGGCCTCCTTCCGTCGCTGTTCCTCCCGTTCGCGGAGGGCGCGCTCGTACAGGCGGGCACGGAGGATCCGGAACGCCTTCTCCCGGTTCCGATGCTGGCTCCGCTCGTCCTGGCAGGAGACGACGATCCCGGTGGGCAGGTGGGTGATCCGGACCGCGGAGTCGGTGACGTTGACGTGCTGCCCCCCGGCCCCCGAGCTGCGGAAGGTGTCGATCCGCAGGTCCTTGTCGTCGATCTCGATCTCGATCGTGTCGTCCACCTCGGGGATCACGTCCACCGAGGCGAAGGCGGTGTGCCGCCGGGCGGCCGCGTCGAAGGGGCTGATCCGGACCAGGCGGTGCACCCCCCGCTCCGCCTTGAGCCACCCGTAGGCGTCCGGGCCGATCACGCGCACCGTGGCGCTCTTGATCCCGGCGCCCTCCCCCTCGAGCCGGTCGACCAGCTCCGTCCTGTAGCCCTGCCGCTCCGCCCAGCGCAGGTACATCCGGAGCAGCATCTCGGCCCAGTCCTGGGCGTCGACCCCTCCGGCCCCGGGATGGATGCTGAGGATCGCGTTCCGGTGATCGTCGTCCCCGGAGAGCATCATCGAGACCTCGACGTCGGCGATCGCCCGGTCCAGGCCTTCGAGGGTCTCCGCGAACTCCTCGTCGACCGTCTCCCCTTCCCGGTCCAGCTCGAGGAGGGTGCGGGCATCGTCGAGCAGGCCGAGGAGACGCTTCGCCCGGTCACGCCGGGCGACGGCCTCGGCCCGTTCCCGGTTCAGCTCCGCCGCCCGGTCGGGGTCGTCCCAGACCGAGCCATCGGCCATCTCCTTGTCGATCTCGGCGATCCGCCGCTCCAGGTCGGCGGTGTCAAAGGTACCCCCTGAGCGGGTTCGCCCGCTCTTCGAGGCCCTGCCAGCGCTCGAGGAGATCGTCACGCATCTTCGTTGCCGTCCTTGTCGTTTCCGGGGAGGGGCGCCACGTCGGCCCGCCACCGCGAACCACGCCCCGGGATGGCGGCGAAGAGGAGCGCCACCGCGGCGAGTGTAGCACAGGCGAACTCGAGGACCCGGGAGACGAGGCCTCCGACCGGCGGACCGCTGCCGGTCCGCACCCGGGCGACGAGCACCCCCCGCTCCCCGGTTCCGAGGCGCCCGAGCACGCGCCCCCGCCCGTCGACGAGGAGGGAGACCCCGCTGTTCGCCGCCCGGAGCAGGGGGCGACCGGTCTCCGCCGCGCGCAGCCGGGCGTGGGCGGCGTGCTGCAGCGGGCCCGACGAGTCCCCGAACCAGGTGTCGTTCGTCAGGTTGACCAGGAGACCCGCCCCGGCCCGGGCGAGCCCGAGGGAGATGCCGGGGAAGACCAGCTCGTAGCAGACCAGCGGACCGAGCGGGCCGACCCTGGACGGGAGCAGCACCTGTTCCCCCCCGGGCACGAAGTCCCCGGCCTCCGCGGCGATCGCCGGAATGTCCCCCAGGAGGGGCCGGAGCGGGAGGTACTCCCCGAAGGGAACGAGCCGGCGCTTCGGTGCGATGCCGGCGAGCCCCGTGTCCGCCCGGACCAGCACCGCGCTGTTGTGGCGTCCGTCCCCGGGGGCCGCGGTCACGCTCCCGAGGACCAGGTCGACGCCGAGCTCCCGGGCCAGCGCCTCGATCCGGGCCCGGAAACCCGGGGCCCGGTCGATCCGCCACGGGACCGCCGACTCGGGCCAGGCGACCAGGCTCGCCCCCCGGCCGGACGCCTCCCGGGTGAGGTCCTCGTAGGTTGCGAGCCGGGCAAGGGCTCCCCGCTCCTCCGGGACGCTGCCCTGGACCACCGCGACGGTCACCTCCGGTCCCGAGGGACCGGGCACGAGGACGCTCGCGCTCCCGACAAGGGAGGTCGCGGCGGCGAGCCCGACGACGAGGCGGCGCGAAGGGAGCAGCCCCGCCAGGGGGGCGGCGAGGAGGGCCGCCCAGGCGATGCCGAGAAACCCGAGACCGGCCCCACCGACCAGCCGGACGACGGGGATCGCGCCGGGCACCGCCGCGAGGGCGACCCCGGCGGACCCCCACGGGAACGGGAACGGGAACACCTCCCGGCTCCACTCGAGGGCGATCCAGAGGAACGGGGCGCAGGCGAGGGCCAGGGCCGGCGAGGACCGCCGGGCGAGCCGGGCCAGGGTCCAGGCGAGCACCCCGGTGCCGATCCCCTCGAGGGCCCCGGAGAGAAAGACGGCGGCGAGCACCGTTTCCCCGGGAAGCGGCGTGTAGACCAGCAGCACGAACCCGAACCAGCGCAGCAGCAGGCCGAAGAAGACCGCGCCGGCGAGCCACCCCTCGCCGAACGCCCGCCGCGGCCGAGCGGTCACCGCGAGGGCGAGGAAGAGGGCGGCCCCCGGAACGAGGAGCAGGCCCCAACCGGGACGGGGATGGGCGAGCGCGAGGAGGACCCCGGCCAGGGGAGCGAGGGCGGCCCGGGCCGGCCCGGGGAGGCGGCTCATCGCCCCCGGCCGCGCACGCGGACCGGGCGCCCCAGGAGCCGGGAGAGCTTCCGGGCGGCGGCTTCCGCCCCGGCCCGGTCGGCGAAGGGTCCGCCGACCACCCGGTACCCTCCCCCGGGCGCCCCCGCCACCAGCGCGGGCACCCCGGCCCCCCGGGCACGCCGGACCACCGCCTCGGCGTCGCCCCGGCTCTTCCAGCTGCCCAGGTCGAGCTCGAAGGAGCCGCGGAGGGACGGCTCCTCCGTCGCCTGCAGGCGCGGGTCCCGGACGGCTGCGCCGGCTCCCGTCTCGTCGAAGATGTTGCGGGCGGCCGCGATGTCTTCTTCCGCCCCCGCGGCCCCGGGGACGGCCGGGGCCGCGGCGGGTGCCGGAACGGCCGCGTCGCGGGGAGCGGTCGCCCGCCCGATCCAGAACCCGGCGAGGAACAGGAGCGCGAGGCCCGCGGCGACGAGGGCCAGGCGGGGAGCGTCCAGGTCGATCTCCACCGGGCGCCGGCTCACGGGGCGGCCTCCCCCCCGGGCTCGGCCTCGGCGATCGCGTTCTTCCCCCGCTCCTTCACGCGCCGCAGGGCGGCGTCCGCCGCCTCGACCACGGCCCGGGGACTCCGGCCGTGGTCGGGCCAGGTGGCCACGCCGGCGGAAATCGTCAGGGGGACCCGGGCGCCGGTCGGCAGGGAGAACGGCCGCTCGGCGATCGCCCGGCGGATCCGCTCCGCCACCTCCCGCGCACCCTGTCGCCCGGTCCCCGGCAGCAGGACGACGAACTCGTCTCCCCCGTAGCGGAACAGGCGGTCGATGCTGCGGATCGAGCGGCCGATCCGGACCGACGCCTCGTAGAGCACCCGGGACCCGGAGGCATGCCCGTGGTGGGTGTTGACCTCCTTCAGGTTGTCCATGTCGACGAAGATCACCGAGAAACGCCCGCCGAACCGCCGGGCCCGGGCGACCTCGTCGTCGAGGCTCTGGTCCAGGTAGCGGCGGTTGTAGCAGTCCGCGGTGTCGTCCCGGATCACCAGCTCCCGCAGGGACGCGACGGCGCGCAGGTTGTCGAAGACCGGCTCGAGCAGCCGGGCATACTCCGCCGCCCGGGCGACGACGCCCTCGGGAAAGGACTCGCCCTTCCCGCGCAGGAGGAGGAGCAGGCCGATCGCCCCCGCACCGGAACGCAGGGGAAGGAGCAGCGCCTCCCCCAGCTCCGGCAACCGGTGGTCCTCGCCGGTGGGAAGCAGGGACGAGGCATCGCGGAGGATGGTCGCCCCACCCGGGGAGAACTGCCTCATCAGGCCCGGGTCGAGCACGCCGAGGACACCGGCCAGCTCGTCGGCCCCGTCCTCGCCCCGGGCGGCCATGCACAGGAGCTCGTCCCCGGAGGGGGAGGCCTGGTAGCCGAGGGCCCACCGCCCGCCGAGGAGGCGCAGTCCCCCGTCCGCCACGGCGGCGAAGCAGCCGGGAGGATCGAGCCGCCGGTGCGCCGCGAGCACCGCCAGCAGCAGCTCCCGGTCCGGTCCGGCCATGTCAGGCCGCCCCGTCGTCCCCGCCGCTCGCCCGGGAGACCGCCGCCCCGTCCCGGGGCAGCAGCAGGCGGAACAGCTCGATCGGCACCGGGAAGACGATCGTCGAGTTCTGTTCCGCGGCGATCTCGGTCAGGGTCTGCAGGTACCGGAGCTGCACCGTCAGGGGGTTCTGCGCCATCATCTGCGCGGCCTCGAAGAGCTGGCTCGCCGCCTTGTACTCTCCGTCCGCGTGGATGATCTTGGCGCGCTTCTCCCGCTCCGCCTCCGCCTGGCGGGCCATCGCCCGCCGCATCTCCTCGGGCAGGTCGACGTGCTTCACCTCGACCGCCGTCACCTTGATGCCCCACGGGTCGGTGTGCTTGTCGAGGATCGACTGCAGCTTGTGGTTGAGCTGCTCCCGCTCGGAGAGCAGCTGGTCCAGCTCGACCTCGCCGAGGACGGAGCGCAGCGTCGTCTGGGAGAGCTGGCTGGTCGCGTAGTGGTAGTTCTCCACCTCGACGATCGCCTTCTTCGGGTCGAAGACCCGGTAGTAGACGACCGCGTTCACCTTGACCGAGACGTTGTCCCGGGTGATCACGTCCTGGGGCGGCACGTCGTGGGCGACCACCCGCAGGTCGACCCGGACCAGCCGGTCGATGAACGGCACGACCAGGACGAGCCCGGGCCCGTATTCCCTGTCGACCAGCTTCCCCAGCCGGAAGACGACCCCCCGCTCGTACTCCTGGATGATGCGCACCGCCTGGCTGAGCAGGAAGAGCGCCACGACGACGACGATTCCGATCCCGAGCATCCCTGGCATCTCCTCGTGGACCCTCCGGTGGTTTCCCTCCGACGGCACCCCGCCGGAACGAGGGTCAGTCGCTTTCCTCCTCCGCGACGGGCTCGACGACCAGCCGGAGCCCGTCCTTCACCTCGCGTACCCGCACCCGGGCGCCGGCGGGCACCGGCCGGGTCGCCCGGGCCTGCCAGTACTCCCCGTGGACGAGGACCGTCCCCTCCGGGTCGAGGGGCGTGGTCGCCTCCCCCGCGAGGCCGATCATCCCTTCCTTCCCGGTCGTCGCCCGCCGGAGCTGGGCCCGCAGGACCAGCCACATCACCGGGAGGATCACGGCGGCGAGGAAGAGGCCGACCGGCACCAGCACCTGCCACGGCACCGCCAGCCCCGGCACGTCCCGGGGGAAGAGCAGCCACAGGCCGAGCAGGAGGGAGCCGATCCCCCCGATCGTCAGCATCCCGTACGAGACCACCTTGATCTCCAGGATCAGCATCACCACCCCCAGGGCCAGGAGCGCCGCGCCGAGCCAGTTGACCGGCAGGAGCCGCATGCCGTACAGCGCGACCAGCACGCAGACCAGTCCGACCAGGCCGGGGAGCACGAAACCCGGGTGGGTGAGCTCGATGTAGATGGCGAGCACGCCGACCGAGAGCAGGAGGGAGAGGATCACCGGGTGCAGGAGGACGTTCTCGAACGACTCCTGCCAGTGCAGGCGGAAGGTCTCCACCCGCGGGTCCGCGAGGTGGAGGACGACCCGGCTCCCGTCCGAGCGGACGATCCCCCGGCCGTCGAGCCAGCCGAGCAGCTCCTCCTTGCTCCCGGCGATCACGTCGACGAGTCCGGCCTC
>JAMOQA010000426.1 GCA_027064265.1 Acidobacteriota bacterium | reverse complement strand
TTCCCGGCCCCGGGACGGATCGTCCTCCACCTGCCAGGAGGCCCAGAGCACGTCCGGATCCCGTGGAGCGAGGGCCGCCGCCCGCCGCACCAGGGTCGTCGCCTCGTCGACGCCCCGGGAGGGGAGCCGTCGCAGGGAGAGCCAGGTCGCCCGGGCCGCCAGGGCGATGGCCGAGTTCTCCTCGCGGCCATCCCTCCCGGAGAAGAGGTCGGCCAGGGTGGCCGGCGCCGTCCCGCGGCGTCTCCCGCGTCTCCCGCGGCGCTTCCGGGGCGGCGGGGCCAGCCGGGGGGCCTGCTCCGGCACGTCCCAGCGGACCCCCGCGGGAACGGGGCCGCCATCCGGGGCCGCGAGGCGCGCGGTCACGATCCAGGGCCCGTCCTCCTGGATCGCCTCGATGCGGAGCCGATGCCAGCCGGGGGCGAGATCCAGCAGGAGCGCTTCCTGGTCCGGGGCGAAGTCCCGGTCCGGCCCGGTGGCCAGGAGGGGGTGGCCGTCCAGGTGGATCTCGGCGGCGTCGTCCGCGCCAACGTGGAGGGCGACACGGGTCTTCCGCTCCGCGTGGATGTACGTCAGCAGGCTGGCCCGCCGTTCCCGGGCCGGGGAGAGCAGGAGGTGCAGGGGGACGTTCCCCCGGGGGTCCGCCGGGACCACGCGCCAGGGAGCCTCGCCGGTCGGTGCCCCCGGGGCCGGCGGAGGCGGTGGTGTCTCGTCGGGGTTCCGGGGGCCGGCAAGGAGCCATCGACCCACGATCCCGAGCCGGGCCCTCCTGCGGGCCGCAGCCTCCAGGTCTCCCCGGTCCAGGTCCGCGTCGAGGAGCAGCCGGTCGATCTCCGCGGCGAGCAGGGGCGAGACGTCGGACCGGACGTGATCGAGGGCGGCGTGGAGTTCGCCCGGGTCGGCCGCGGTCACGGCGAGCCGGGCGAGCCGCGTGATCCGGAGGAAGGAGCGGGGGCTCTCCGGTTCCCGGGCGATCGCCGCGACCTCCTCCCGCCACCACGTGGCGAAACAGGAAGCCGCCTCGTCCGACCCGGGCGAGGGCGCGGCGGAGAAAAGAAGGGCAAGGAGGAGCAGGACCGGCGGGAAGCGTCTCATCTCTTTCTCCGGGAAGACGTCGCCCGCCCGGAACCCCGGGGAGGATCGTCGAAGTAGGTCCGGATGCCCCGGGCGATGGCCCGGGCGATCCGCTCGCGTCCCTGCGGATCGGCGAGGAGCCGCGCATCCGAGGGATTGCCGAGGTTGACGGTCTCGAGCAGCACCTTGGCCGGCACCAGGTTCCCCCGGAGCACGGCGGGCACCCACGAGCGTTTCCGGCGACGGGGGCCCCGGACCACGTGGTCCCGGATCGGGCGGTTCGCGTGGATCGGCAGTTTCTCCTGCCGATACGCGGCGAGCAGGTTCCGGGCCAGCTTCCGCGAGACGATCTCGTCTCGCCGTCGGTCGGCTCGCCCGATCGTCACCCGGGGGCGGGCGCGGTACTCGCGGTACCGCCGGTAGACCGCGCCGCGGACCCCGTGCCGCGCCCTGCGCCAGCGGGCGCCGGGCACGTAGACCATTCCTCCCCGGAGTTTCCGGTGGAGCGAGTCCGCGTGGAGGCTCAGGAAGACGACCTTGTCGGGAGCGACCCGGTCCTTCGCCCCCTTGCGCGTCAGCCGGAGGAAGATGTCGTTCGCCAGGTACCAGCGCAGGTTGACCCCGACCTTCGTGCTGCG
>JAMOQA010000425.1 GCA_027064265.1 Acidobacteriota bacterium | reverse complement strand
GTCGCGCGGCCGTTCATCCTGTTCTTCCCGTGGCGGGGAAAGCCGTTCCGCCGTATCGAGGGGATGCTCGGGTGGCTCCCGCTGGGGGCCCAGTACGCCGTGATCGCGCGGAAGGAGACCGCATGACCGGGACGGGGCAGGGCAGGTGGTTCGTCGCCGCGTTCGCCCTGTGCGCCGCGCTGTCGCTGCTGCCGCTGGCGCTGACACCGTACCCGCCCTTCGTGGACGTTCCCCAGCACGCCGCCCAGGTGCGGCTCTGGATCGACTGGTCCGCCGGCGACCCGGCCGTCCGGGAGGCGTACTCCCTCAACCCGTTCACCCCCTACCTGCTCGGCTACTCGATCGCCCGCGGATTCGCCGCGCTCCTCGGGGCCGCCGGCGGCGTGCGCGCCGCCCTGGCCCTCGCCCTCCTCGGCCTTCCCGCGGCGGGGTGGGTCCTGCTGCGGACGCTGCGGCGCGACCCCTGGTGGAGCCTCCTGCTCTTCCCCCTCGCATGGGGGTTCGCCACCTGGTGGGGGTTCTTCAACTACGTCCTCGCGCTCCCCCTCGGCGTCCTGTTCGTCGCCGGTGTCGCCGCCCACCTGCAGCGCCCCCGCTGGCCGGGCGCCGTGGCGGTCGCCCTCGCCTGCCTGGGCCTCTTCTGGGCACACCTCCTCGTGCTGGGCGCGGCGGGCCTCGCCGCCGGCCTGCTGGTGCTCGCGGACCTGGCGGCACGGATCCGGTACGCCGGGGAGCGGAAGGGGCTCCCGCGGCGCGCCGGTCTCGTCCTCCTGCCGCTCCTGCTGCCCCTGCCGCTGATCGCCCTCTGGATGCGGGCCACCTGGTCCGGCGAGGGCCAGGTGCGGAACCCCCTGGAGTGGGGGGCGCTCCACCTGCGGCCCGTCGAGCTGCCCGGCCTGCTCCTCGGGGGGAGCACCGATCGGCTCGCCGCCGCCGTGATCGTGGCGGCCGTGATCGGGCTCGCCCTCGCCGGTGTCCGCTTCCGGCGCCGGGGGCTTCCGCGGGGATACGTGCTCGTCCCCCTCTCCGCCCTCGCGCTCTTCCTCGGGGCGCCGGTCTTCGCCTTCGGCACCGCGATGCTCTACCAGCGGTTCGCCGTGCTGGCGGCCACGCTCGCGCTGCCGCTCCTGGCAGTACGGGAGGGCCGCTCCCCCCGGGCGGCGCGGGCCGTGCTCCTGCTGTTCGTCCTCGCGTGGAGCGGGGTCCTCGCCTGGCGGATGGCGGGCTACGCCGCCGAGATCCGCGACCTCCGCGCGGTGATCGCGGCGGTGCCCGAGCGGCCCCGGCTGCGCTAC
Organism: Acidobacteriota bacterium; assembly: GCA_027064265.1. Taxonomy (GTDB): domain Bacteria; phylum Acidobacteriota; class Polarisedimenticolia; order J045; family J045; genus JAMOQA01. The sequence continues at coordinate 428 of JAMOQA010000425.1, read as the reverse complement.
CTGCCGGTCTCCCTGCGGGCCGGGCGGATCCCCGAGTTCCCGGTCTTCCTGCAGTCGGGCGCGTGGGTCCAGGTGGAGCGGGGAGGTTTCCTCGGGTTCTCCTTCGCCCAGTACTTCCCGGAGCTCGTCCGCTACCGGGAGACGCCCCGCTGCGCGGTGCCCCTCGGGCAGGAAGCGAACTGGAAGGGGTTCCGCTGGGCCCGGGAGCGCTTCTGCTTCGACCTGTTCCTGGTGCATGCTCCGGGGGATCCCTCGCGGGCGCTCTTCCGCGGCGCGGGCGACGCCCTCGTCACCGTCGCCCACGAGGGGAACTGGTGGCTCTACCGGGTCGAGGCCGGGAGGCGGGAATGAGCGAGGAGACGAGACGAAGCGGCGACCGCCCCGAACTCTCGGTGGTCGTCCCGGCGTACAACGAGGAGGAGGTCCTG
>JAMOQA010000424.1 GCA_027064265.1 Acidobacteriota bacterium | reverse complement strand
GACCGCGACCTCGCCGTGGTTCTCCTGCAGCGAGTGCCATGACACGGTCCTCGTGATGCGCCGGCACCTCAACGTCGCCTCCGGTGACCAGGCCTCGATCCGTCTGCTCACCGGTGGGGACGACATGACGGTCTGGGAGAACGGCGGCGGCGCCGTCACGGACGACGCGTGGGAGACCGTCCGGTACGACGTCTCCGGCTTCGCCGACGGCCGGCAGCTCCTGCAGATCGTCTTCCGCACCGAGACCAACTCGTACACCCAGTACAGCGGCTGGAACGTGGACGAGATCATCCTCAAGGACGGAACCCTCCCGGACTACCAGGCCTGCGGAAACTGCGGAGGGCCCCCGTCCATGGCCGGCCTCCGCTCCGCCGTCGACGTCGACCCGTGCGGTCCCGGCGGGATCCGGCTCGAGTGGGACCCGGCCACCGCCTGGGGTACAGGAACCGGCGGCACCTACGCCGTCTACCGCTCCACCGACCCGGACTTCGTGCCGGGGCCCGACACCCTGGTGGCGAGCGGGCTCACCGGGACCTCGTACGTGGACGAGGACGCACCCACCGACACCGACCTCTGGTACGTGGTGCGGGCGGAGAACGACGAGTCCTGCGGCGAGGGACCGGCGAACGGCGGCCTGATGGACGGGAACCTCGCCCGCCTGCACGCGATCGACACCCTCTCCCGGCCGCCCGCCGGATCCCCCGGGGCGAGCCTCCGGGTCGAGGCGATCGGCCACGCCCACGCCCGGCTCACCTGGGACCCGACGGCCGACACCGACCACTACGCGGTCCGCCGGAGCGAGCACCCGGACCGGAGCGACCCGCTCCTCGTCGGTGAACCGGTCGCGCCCCCCTTCGACGACGAGGGGGCCCTCGAAGGGGCGAGGAACTGGTTCTGGTGGGTCGAGTCGGTCAACCCCTGCGGGGAGGAAACCCCCTGAGGCGTTTCCTCCCCTGGTCCTGACCCCCCAACGGGCCGGGGCCCGGTTCCTCCGCGCGGGGCCGACCGGGTCCCGGCCCATCTTCTTCGCTTCCGGACCGATCTATCATCGGCATCTTCCCCGGATCCCCGGGGGGAAGGAGGACTCGATGGCGCACGACGGGCGGCTCGATCCTGCCCAGCACGGCCTCGGCGACATGGATCCCGGGTCCTTCCGGGCGGCCGCACACCGGGTGGCGGACATCGTCGCGGACTACCTGCGGGACCTCGAGTCGTACCGCGTCCTGCCGGACGTCCAGCCCGGGGAGGTCCGGGCCCGGTTCCCCGCGGCCCCACCGCGGGACCCGGAACCCCTCGAGGCGATCCTGGCGGACTACCTCGCCCACGTGCAGCCGAACATCACCCACTGGCAGCACCCGGGGTTCATGGCCTACTTCTGCTCGGTCGCCTCGGGGCCCGGGATCCTCGGCGAGTGGCTGGCGGCGGGGCTGAACTCCAACGTCATGTTCTGGCGGAACGCGCCGGCCTCGACGGAGGTCGAGGAGACCGTCGTCTCGTGGCTCCGGCAGATGCTGGGACTCCCCGACGGCTGGGGCGGGATGTTCACCGACACCGCGTCGATCTCGTCCCTGCTCTCGATCACGGCCGCCAGGCACGCCGTCCCCGGGCTCGATGCCCGGCGGCAAGGCCTCGCGGGGCGGCCCGACGTCGGCCGCCTCCGCCTCTACTGCTCGGAAGAAACCCATTCCTCGATCGAGAAGGCGGCGATCGTCACGGGTGTCGGCACGGAGGGGGTCCGGCGGATCCC